>JASIGD010000141.1 GCA_030045295.1 Streptosporangiaceae bacterium | reverse complement strand
GGCTGGGCACCGGAGGCCGTCAGCTCGCTCAGCTGGGCGCCGAGCAGCTCGTCCGGCTCGCGCGCCAGGATCAGCGACGCGTTGCGGTCGTGCTGCACGATGCGCCCGTCGTAGTCGATCCCGAGAATCAGGGTGCGTACGGACGAGGCGAGCGTAGGCCAGGCGCTTTCGGCGCTGAAGCCGCCGGCCTGGCGCTGGCGGTCCCCGGCGCTCCTGGCACCCCGAGAGCCGGCGCCGGCCTTGGACCCGCGGCCTCGCCTGACCCCGTTGCCCGGGGCTTCTGCGGTCCGCGGGGCCGGGGCATGGCTCGAAGGGACACCGCCCTCGGAAGCGCTGGCCCCGAGAGCGCTGCCCTTGGCCGACATGCCGGATGTCATGTGCCGTCTCCCGATGGCATCGCTGCGCTCCTGTCAATTATGGGCCACGGACGGCAAGTTCAGACAGGAGTTCCGATCACTCACCTTTATCCGGAAAAATAACATTTGCCGGAAAAGAGCTAATTGACCGTTTTAGGCCGGAAGCTGTCGTGGGAAGATCTCAGGTCAGGCGGGCCACGGCCATCGCGGCCGCGAGCAGGATGATGGCCCACGAGGCGGCCCGCAGCGCCAGCTCCAGCGGCCTGATCAGGGAATCAGCGGTGATGGGGGTCCTGCGGCCGTCGGCGAAGGTGATGCTGCCCTCCACGCGCAGCGCCCGGCGCCGGATGTTCCGGGCCGGGGTGCTCAGCCGGCGTTGCGCCGCGGACAGGGCGAACGCGCCGGCTGCGGCCAGCACCGGGGCGACCGCCAGCGTGGCGGCCTGCGCCACGTAACCGGTCAGTACCGGGAAAGCCCCCCACGCGACGGCGAACCCGAAGTCGGTGTGCATCGCGCCGCTGAACAGCTCCGCGTTGTACCCGACCACCAGGATGGGCCCGGCCACGATGAACGGGATCAGGATGCCGCCGACCCGGGATACCCCGGCCACGCCCAGGGCCAGCGCGCCGGCCAGGCCTGCGACCGCCACCGCGATCAGCACGGGCGAGGGGATCCGGGTCCGCAGCGGCCGGCCCCGCAGCTCGTCGAGCGCGTGCGCGGCGAGCCCGACCGCGAGGAAAAACGCGAGCACGGTCGCGATCAGCCGGCTGGCCTGTACCCGGGGCGCGAGCGCGGCGCCGATGACCACGTAGGACAGGTGCCACGCCGTGTACGGCGGATGCAGCAGCGTCCACCAGTCCCGCCACCCGCCCGGCCGCGCCGCGTAATAGGCAGGAGGCGTCTCCCCGCTCACGAAGGACTCCCCGCCGCCTGCGTCGGACTCCCCGCCGCCTGCGCTCCTCGGCGGGTGCCCCACATGACCAGGCCGCCGCCGAGGCTCATGACCCGCGTGCCCACGTCGGTCAGCCCCGCCTTCTGCCACGCCTCTACCGTCCAGGAGACCGGGTACCTGCGGTAGTGAGCGGAGATGTTCGGGCCGAGGAAGCGCCCCACCCGGAACCACTCAGGCCCGCCGAGCAGGAGGCCACCGACCGGCAGCGCCAGTCTCGTGTACGCCCACCAGGCCGGCCCCCACACGGCGCCGGTCGGCGCGCAGAACTCCAGGCTGGCCATGGTGCCGCCGGGCTTGAGGACGCGGGCCAGCTCGGCCAGGGTGGCCTGCGGATCCTGGACGTACCTGAGCAGGTACGTGAACGTCAGCGCGTCGAAGTGGCCGTCGGGGAACGGCAGTTGCTCCGCCCTCCCGGCCACCATGGCCACCCGGTTTGCCATCCCGGCCGCCGCCACCCGGCGATGCCCCTCCCGCAGCATCTCCTCGGTCAGGTCCACGCCCACGACCCTGGCCCCGCCGTCGGCCCCGCCCTGCGCTCCGTGGCGGGTTCCGTTCGGCGGTGCGGTAGGCCACCCCGTGGGCGCCGCCAGCTGCAGCGCCACCCCGGCCGTGCCCGACGCGACGTCGAGGACCACGCCGTCCACCGGGAGGACGCAGCCGATCATGGCGGACCGCCAGCGTCCGTTCTGGCCGAGCGAGAGAATCTCCTCCAGGCGGTCGTACCTGGACGGCAGCGGAGCGAACAGCTCACGCGCGAAGCGGTTTGGACCCGAAATGTCGGCGGGCATGCAGGCCTCTCCAGCGTGGCACGGCGGGGCGGGCGGGGACGTGCCTTGTGTGCTAACGGTACCTGCCGGCATGCGCGGGGCAGATGTTGACGTGCGGGGCGACTCAAACGCCTGGGAGGGCGGCCCTGATCCGGTCCGCGTAGGCCTCGGCCTGGGCGGGGCCGTCGTAGGGATGCCGAGGTCCAAGCCAGAACCGGAGGCCGTCTTTAAAGTTCCTGGGGATGACGTGCAGGTGCAGGTGAGGCACCGACTGGCTGACCACGTTGTTGATGAGGATCATCGAGCCGTCGGCGCCGAGGCCGTCCTCGATCGCGCGCTCGAGCCGTTGGGCCGTGCCGAAGAACTCCGGCACCTGATCGGCCGGCAGGTCGCTGAGCAGGAGGACATGCTCCTTCGGCACGAGCAGGGTATGGCCGCGGAACAGCGGCCGGTGATCGAGGAACGCGATCAGCCGTTCGGTCTCGAGGATGATCACAGCCTTCTGTTCGCCGCGGATGATCGCGCAGAAGGCGCACGTCGCTGGCATCAGGCGTGAGCCTATCCCGGCCGCAGGTGTCACGGCGCCCGCGCCGCCACTTCGGCTCCCTGGCTGGGCCGCGCGTCCAGGCCATCACGGTCCAGCCGCCACGCCGGCGTTCACCTAACCGACCCATAAAATGATATTATTTTGCTATACTGATAATATCAAGAACGTCAATCGGAGGTGGAGGCGATCAGCATGGGAATGCCACTAGGGCCGGGCCAGGAGCTTACCTCCGCGCAGCTGACCGAGACCCAGGGCTGGTCAGCCCCTGGCGTGCTGGTCCTGGTCGTGGGTCTGGCGGTGCTGCTGGTTGCGCTCGTGCTGGGTCTTCAGAATCCGGGTGGCGCGACGACGATAACACTGATCGTGATCGCCATCGTGCTCGCCGTCGCCGTCGCGGTAGCGTTCTGCGGCCTGGTATCGGTTGTTGCCGGTGAGGCCCGGGTCGTCCAGCTGTTCGGCAAGTACCACGGGACCATCCGGGTAGCCGGCCTGCACTGGGTCAACCCCCTCGCCCGCAAGCGGCGGGTGTCGGTGCGGATCCGTAACCACGAGACCGCGCCGGCCAAGGTCAACGACGCCGACGGGAACCCGATCGAGATCGCCGCCGTGGTCGTCTGGCAGGTAGCCGACACCGCCCGCGCGCTGTACGCCGTCGAGGACTTCCCCGCGTTCGTGGCCATCCAGACCGAGACCGCGGTCCGGCACACGGCCTCCAGCTACCCCTATACCAGCCATCTTGAGGGGCAGCTGTCGCTGCGCGACAACGCCGATGAGATCACCGCGCGGCTGTCGGCCGAGATCGCCGACCGGGTCCGGCCGGCCGGCGTGCAGATCCTCGAATCGCGGCTGACCCGGCTGGCCTACGCCCCCGAGATCGCCCAGGCCATGCTCCGCCAGCAGCAGGCCACCGCGGTGGTCGG
>JASIGD010000140.1 GCA_030045295.1 Streptosporangiaceae bacterium | reverse complement strand
GAGCTGGCTGGCCTCGTCCTGCACCGCCGCCCGGCCGCCGGCGACGAACGGCGCGGGGTCGCCGCCTGCCAGCCGAAAGCCGTACGGCGACCAGCGGGTACCGGCCGCGTCCTGCGGCACGGACGTCCGGCCGGGCGTGACCGCGAGGACAACATCCGGCCGGGCGTTGCCGGCCGCGAGGGCGTTCTCGAGCTGTTCGTCGGCGGCGTCACCGAGCGCGTCGCGGAACGCGTCGACGATCCAGCGCGGGTAGCTGTGGCGGACGGCGAGGTACCCGGACGGGTCCCGCGCCTGGCTCGGGGCGACGAGCGCGATCCAGGCCTCCAGGTCACGGGTGGCGACCCGGCGCAGCACCGCGTTGACGAACCCGGAGGGACGGGGCCCGCACACGTCCTTGACCAGGTCGACCGAGGTCGCCACGGCGGCGTGGCGGCCGACCCGGGTGGCCAGGAGCTGGTGGGCGCCGAGCCTGAGGACGTCTCGCACCGGCGGGTCCACCTGGTCCCGGTCACTGCAGGCGGTCAGGATCGCGTCGTAGGTGCCGCGGCCGCGCAGCGTGCCGTAGGTCAGCTCGGTGGCGAAGGCCGCGTCCCGGCCGGCCAGGCCGCGCTCGGCGAGCAGGGCGGGCAGCAGCAGGTTGGCGTAAGCGTCCCGATCGGCTACCGCGCGCAGCACGTCGTAGGCCGCGCGCCGGGCCGGGTCGGCCCGCCAGCGGCCAGACTGCCTGGCCATGTCAGCTGACCTGCACGGGACTGCCCGAGCGCAGCCCGCGCGCCCACTCAGACGCCATCATGCGGCGCTTGCCCTCGGCCTGTACCTCGCCGAGGCGCACCGGGCGCGAACCCGTGCCCGCGAACACGGCGCGGCGGCCGACCTGCAGCTCACCGGGCGCCAGGTCTTGCGGATCGGCCGGCCCGCCGGCGGACACGGGGCCCAGCTTGAGCCGCGCGCCTTCGTATTCCGTCCACGCCCCCGGGTCCGGCGTGCACGCGCGGATCATCCGGTCGACCAGGTGCGCGGGCCGCTTCCAGTCCACCCGCGCGTCCGCCGGGGTGATCTTCGGCGCGTAGCTCACGCCCTCGGCCGGCTGCGGGATCGCTTCGAGCGTCCCGGCCTCGATCCCGTCCAGCGTCGCGACGAGCAGCTTGGCTCCCCCGTGCGCCAGCCGTTCCAGCAGGTCGCCGGTTGTGTCATCGGGGCGGATCGGCTCGGTCAGCACGCCGTACACGGGACCCGCGTCCAAGTCGGCGACGACGTGGAACGTGGTGGCGCCGGTCATGTCGTCGCCGTGCCAGATGGCATGCTGCACCGGGGCGGCACCGCGCCACGCGGGCAGCACCGAGAAGTGCAGGTTGACCCAGCCGTGCGGCGGGATGTCCAGCGCGGCCTGCGGTATCAGCGCGCCGTAGGCGACCATGGGGCAGCAGTCCGGGCCGATCTGGCGCAGCCGGTCGAGGAACTCCGGGTCGCGCACCCGGGCCGGGGCGAGCACCTCGAGCCCGGCTGCTGCGGCCCGCCGCGCGACCGGGCTCGGCTCCAGGACGCGGCCGCGCCCGGCCGGCGCGGCGGGACGGGTCAGCACCGCGGCGACCTCGTGACCGGACGCGAGCAGGGCGTCAAGCGCGGGTACCGCGGTCTGCGGGGTACCGACGAACACCAGGCGCATCGGTCAGAAGGCCCGTCCGAGCGTGTCGTGCGGGGACACCTTCACCCGCGGGATGGGGTCGCCCCACCATTCCGCCTCGCGGATGGCCTTCATGGCCAGCTTGCGCTGGGTCGGGTCCATCCTGTCGATGAACAAGATGCCGTCCAGGTGGTCGGTCTCATGCTGGATGCAGCGGGCCAGCAGTTCGGTGCCCTCGATCGTGACCGGATCCCCGTACATGTTGAAGCCCTTGGCCAGCACGCCGTAGGCGCGGTTGACCGGGTAGGTCAGGCCGGGAAACGACAGGCAGCCCTCGTCGTCCTCGTTCTCCTCCGTGGACAGGTCGAGCGAGGGATTGATCAGGTGCCCCGGCTCGTCGTTGCCCACGTGATAGGTGAAGACCCGCAGCCCGACCCCGATCTGCGGCGCGGCCAGGCCGAGGCCGGGGGCGTCCAGCATGGTGTCGGTGAGGTCCTTGACCAGCCTGCGCAGTTCGGCGTCGAAGTCGCGCACCGGTTCGGCCGGCGTGCGCAGCACCGGGTCGCCGAAAAGACGTATCGGCTTGACGCTCACGAAACCTCCTGGACACGTAGCAGCGAGCGCCCGGTCACGTGACGCCGCCGGACCCAGTTTATCCGTCAGGCGACCTCGGCCGGGTCGAGCTGGACCCGGACGGCGGCTCCCTCCTTGCGCGCGCTGCGGGCGGCCTGCTCCGCGTGCAGCGCGCGCGCGAGCGCGAGGCCCTCGGTCCGGGGAACCCTGATCAGCGCCCTGCTTTCCTCGGGGGGGACGACCCCCGCGGTGTCCCCGTCCAGCACCGGGCCCAGCACTTCGGCCTGGTCCGGGAGATCGGCCGAGCGTACGAACTCGGCCACGGCCGACGACGGGCCGGTGACGGCCGCCATGCGTACCGCGGGCGGGAAGCCGAGCTCGGCTCGTTCAGCCAGTTCGCGTTCGGAGAAGGTGACCGGGTCCCAGCGGATGAGAGCCTGCGCCGCGGCAAGCGCCGCGTCGGCCAGGACCACAACGGACCCGCCGGGGCGCACCAGAGCGGCGGCGTTCAGCCACCTGCGCAGCGTCTCCTCGGCGGCCCGCAGGCTCGGCCGGCCGAGCAGCGCCCAGCCGTCGAGGAGCAGCGCGGCGGCGTAGTCGGCAAGCGGCTCCGCGCCAGGGGTCGCGATCACCAGGGCAGGCGATGAGGGGACCCGCGGCAGCACCAGGTCGCCGCCGGACGTGCGGACCTTGACACCGGGGAAGGCGCGGCCGAGCTCTTCCGCGGTGCGCACCGCGCCGGTGATGGTGGCGCGCAGCTTGTCGTGGCCGCAGCGCGGGCAGCGCCAGCCGCCGGAACCGCTGCCTCCCTGTCCCGTCGCCAGGGCGCCGCACCAGCGGCAGTCGGGGGTGGCGTGCGGCCCGGACAGCCGCAGCGGGCCGTTGCACTGCGTCTGTGTCTCGCCTGCGTGGTGCGTGCACCTGGCCTGCGTGCGGCACCGGGCGCAGGCGATCCCGGCGAGGTAGCCGCGCCGTGGCACCTGGATGAGGACCGGG
>JASIGD010000139.1 GCA_030045295.1 Streptosporangiaceae bacterium | reverse complement strand
GGGCAGGTGGAGGACCATCTTCGGGCGTCCGGTTACCGGAACGCGCCGATCACCGCGTGGTTCGGCGACTTCGCGTGGATCATCCCCTACTACCGGGCGGTGGTGTCCAAGGACGAGGACGCCAAGCGGATGCTGCGGGAGACCTACGTCTCTTCTGCGGTCGGGCAGCTGGCCGCACATGCGCAGCTGGCCCGGCGGCTGTTCGGTCAGGACATCCCCCTGATCTGGCTGATCCACGGCACGACCATCGCGACCGATACCCTCGGCTCGATCCTGGACGCGTTCGTTGAAAATGGCGTCGAGTTCGTCCCGCTGCGAGACGCGATGGCCCATCCAGCGCATTTCGGGATGCCGCCGTGCAACTCCGAGTTTCTGCGCAACCATCTTCAGCGGTACGCGATCGCCGCGGGCATCCCGGAGCCGCACCTGGACCCGGAGCTGTTCGGCCGGGTCATCGCCGCCGCGCCGGTGGAGGGGTACGACACCGTCACGGTCTTCGAAGAGGGGATGCTCAAGCCGCTCGCGCAGCGTGCAGGCGCGGCCTACGACTGGACGTGGTGAGGCGCTGAGGGCGGGCTCTGGGAGCTGCTCGTACAGGCGTCGGCGCTATCCTGGCGGCGAGGCTCGGGCAGGGTGAGGTCCGCGGTGTACGCACTTGACGCATATCGCTGCAGCGATGTGGCGGTGACGGATCGTGCCGACTGGTGGAGTGAGCTCGTTTCCTCGATCCATAGCCGGATGGCGTTCCGCATGCGCGACGACTACCGCGGGCGCATCGAGCACCAGCACACCGAGGCCTACCAGCTGGTGCGGTGGTGGGGCGACGAGGAGTTCATCAAGCGTTCCGGCGCTGACGTCCGGCGGCATCCGCACGGGGCCTACGAGCTGCTGGTGCCGGTGACGGGCTCGATGATGATCCGGCAGGCAGACGCCGCCCTCAAGCTCGAGCCTGGCGGCCTGGCCCTGGCCACCCTTGATGCGCCCATGGACATGTGGCACAGCGATAACTTCTCCTGCCTTGCCCTGGTGATTCCGCGGGCCCGCGTGGACGCCCGCATCGGCGGACTGCTGACCCGCACGGTCGGGCTGAACGCCGGGCGCGGCATGGGCCGCATCGTCGTCGACCTGCTGGGAAGCTTGCGCAGCCAGGCGCGCGCGATCGACGGACTGGGTTTCGATGCCGTCGCCGACCGAGCCGTGGACCTGCTATGCCTGGCCTACGGAGGGGCGCTGCTGCCGCCCGTATATGAGACCCAGGACGACCTCGCGGCCACGATCCGTCGCTTCGTGCGCGCGAATGCCCACGACGTCTCGCTGACCGGCGCGGCGGTCGCGGCGGAGCTGGGCTGGTCGTTGCGCCAGATCCAGGCGCGGCTCCAACGCATCGGGACGACGCCGTCGATGCTGATCCGGGAAGAACGGCTCGAGCTTGCCCGGCTGAGGCTGCAGCATCGCGCCTGGGATCACCGCACCGTCGCCAACGTTGCCCGCTCGGCAGGATTCAGCAACGCGAGCACGTTCAGCAACGCCTACCGCGAGCGTTTCGGCGAGCGGCCGACCGATACCCGCGAGCGCTGCCGCGCGCATCGGGCCTCCGGAGCGCCATCCGCGGGCCGCTGACCGCGAGCTCGCGTGCGCGCGGACAATGAGCTCTGCGCGTCAGGTCAAGTGCCGCCCGGCCGGGCGGCTTAGCCTCCCAGAGCATGAACGCTGTCCCGGGGCGGGGGGCGCGCACGCCCGACCGGCCCGGCCGTGATGCGGTGCTCGCCCCGGAGTGGCAATGGTGAGCGCCCGTGAGGTGGTGCTGTCGCGCCGGCCGCAAGGGCGAATCGGACCGGAGTGCTTCACGCTGGTCGAGCGTAAGGTGCCGGCGCTCTCACCGGGCCAGCTGCTTGTCCGGGCCGACTACTTCAGCGTAGACCCGTCGATGATCCCCCGGCTCTCGGTGGACACCTACGCGCCGGCCTTCAGCCTCGGAGTGACGGTCGAGGCCAGGGCGGTCAGCCAAGTCGTGCAGTCCGCCGCGGACGGGTGGGCGGAAGGCGACTGGGCGGTCTGCTGGGGAGGGTGGCGTGACTACGCCGTGGTGGACGCCAGCGAAGCGATCCGAATTCAACCGCACGGCGGCCTGCCGTCCCACACGTGGCTGCACGTCCTGGGCGTTCCGGGACTGACCGCCTACATCGGCCTGGTCGACGTCGCGCAGATGCAACCGGGCGACCGGGTCTGGGTATCGGCCGCAGCCGGTGCCGTCGGCTCGGTAGCGGCCCAGCTGGCGAAGGCCCGCGGGGCCTCGCTGGTGATCGGATCCGCCGGCGGCGCCGAGAAGGCGCGGTACCTCACCGACGCACTCGGGCTGGACGCGGCCGTAGACTACCGCGCCGGGCACCTCGCCGAGCAGCTAAGCCGGGCCGCGCCCGAGGGCATCGATCTCTACTTCGACAACGTCGGCGGCAACCACCTGGAGGCGGCGATCGACCTGCTGCGGACCGGTGGCCGGGCCGCGATCTGCGGGATGATCTCAGGCTACGGAAAGCCGCCGCAGCCCGGGCCCGGCAACCTCACGCAGCTGGTCATCAAGCGCATCCGGCTCGAGGGCTTCCTGGTCCTCGATCACTTGCACCGCAGGGCCGCGTTCGAGGAGGAAGTACTCCCGCTGATCGAGGACGGGACCCTGCATTCCGACGTGACGATCTTCGATGACCTGGAAAGCGCGCCGCAGGCCCTCGTCTCGCTGCTCGATGGCGCGAAGCTCGGCAAGGCTCTGGTCCGCCCGTGAGGCGGATCCGGGCTGGGTGCAGCGCATGGACCGCGCCCTGGCGGTGCCGTCGGCCAGCCGTCAGCCAGCGCTGTCCGCGGCCGGCCAGCCCCGCAGAACGACGCTTATGGCTCGGCCGGCGCTTCATCCGGCGCCGCTTCTGGTACACCTGCCAAGGCACCGCCGGGAACCGCCTGAGTTTCCGCGGGCGACCGCGAACGGGCTGTAGTCCAGCGTTCCGTGCACGACCTGGCGTCCTTGCAGTACCAGCGGATGTCGGCGCATGCCTGGCCGCCATCGGGGACGAGCAGGCCGAATGGACGCTCGATGCCGCACATGGAGCACTGGGCTACTTCCAGCGGCCGGAGCGCGCCGCGCTGCGTGGCTGCCGGCGGATCCGCCAGCGCCAGCCCAGGACTGGCCGGAAGTTGTTCAGATCCGGTTTCCGATACCGTAACCAGCTCGGCAACTGCCATACTGGACATGTCGGGGTTCCTCCTAGGGTTGGTCCGACATACGGTCCCGGTCGCGTGCTGCGAACACCCGGCCGGGACTACTCATGGCTCGCAGGTGATCCGTATGAAAGTCACCTCCCGGCCCGCCCGCCAGGGGGGGTAACGCGATATCACTGGCTTCTCCCTCGGGTCATGCTCGCCTGCAGCCTTTGACCAGCTAGGATAACGCCCTGTGCATAATCTTGTGGATAGTTCAGGTAAACTCGCTGGTCAGCGCCTGTCTAGTTGTGGATGACCGGGGCTGTGGAAATGTGCATAACCCGGCGGCACGCAGTCCATCCAGGTCGCGGGCCTTCGCGGCCCTTGTGGAGGATCAGGCCTCACCCCGCCGATCTCACGCTAAGTGACCAACGCTCGCCGCGGCACGAATCGACGTGTCGGTCGGGTCATCCCGCTCACGCTGGCCCGGCTGCTCGGCGCCGGTTGTAGAGGCGGATGGCGCAGAGGTAGGCCACGGCGGCGATATCGGCGCTCCAGGCGATGGCAGCGATTTCCTCATCGGTTGGCGGCGGTTTCGCCGCGGCTGGCTTGAGAGTTGCCGGTCGTATGCCGTTGCATGAACCCGCCGATGATCTGTATCAGGCCCGTGACGATGAACCAGATCCCGACCAGTACCGCCAGGGCCGTTACCGAGGTGGTCGGCACAGCGGTGACCACGATCCCGGCGATCAAGCTGACGAGCCCG
>JASIGD010000138.1 GCA_030045295.1 Streptosporangiaceae bacterium | reverse complement strand
GTCCGAGGGCGTGACCGCCCTGGTCGCCACCCACGACCCGAACCTCATCAGCATCGCCGACTCCGTCCTGGAACTCGAGGACGGCACCATCAAAGGCAGTTAATCCCGAACGGGCCGTGGCGCGTGCGCCTCGTTTTGATCCCGAACGGGCCGTGGCGCGTGCGCCTCGTTTTGATCCCGAACGGGGCCGTGGTGCGTGCGCCTCGTTTCACCGGCGGGCGCTGCCGTGGTGCCGAGCGGCGCGTGGTGCGTGCCCGGGGGCTTGGTGCGTGCCCGCTGTCGTTACCGTGGACGGTTACCCCGTAAATCTGCGGGGTTTGTGTCCACGATCAGGGCTGGCCCGGTCAGGGTTAGGTGACAGAGGTGCCGGTGGCGGCGGTGAGGTCGGCGAACAGGGCGATCAGGCGCTTGGTGACCGGCCCGGGCGTGGCTTTGGGGCCGTCGCCGATGGGGCGGCCGTCGACGGCCAGGACGGGGACGACGCCGCCCATGGTGCCGGTCACGAATGCTTCGTCGGCGGTGTACAGCTTCGGCAGCGTGTAGTCACCGGTCTCGCAGGCGATGCCGGCCTGCGCGGCCAACTCCAGCACGGCGGCCCTGGTGATGCCCTCCGGGCAGGAGGCGGTCGTCGGCGTGACCAGCGTCCCGCCGGTCACCATGAAGATGTGCGTGGCGTTGGTCTCGGCGATGAAGCCGCGATGGTCGAGCATCACCGCGTCGTCGGCGCCGGCCACGTTCGCCTCGATCTTGGCCAGGATCGACGGCAGCAGGTTGTTGTGGTGGATCTTCGGGTCGAGGCAGTCCGGGGCCGGGCGGCGCACGCTCGAGGTAATGAGCGTGATGCCGGACGCGTCGTAGACAGGATCCTTGTACTCGGCCAGCACGATCAGCGTCGGCCCGGCCTGGTTGAGCCGGGGATCCATGCCGGAGGTGATCTTCACCCCCCGGGTCAGGGTGAGCCTGATGTGAACGCCGTCGCGCATGCCGTTCGCGCCGATCGTGCGCCTGATCTGCTCGGTGATCTCCTCGTCGGAGGGGATCTGCTCGAACGCGAGGGCCTTGGCCGAGGCCCGCAGCCGGGCCAGGTGCCCGTCCAGCCGGAAGATCTTCCCGCGGTAGAGCCTGAGCCCTTCCCAGACCGCGTCACCGCCCTGGACGGCCGAGTCGAACGGGCTCATCACCGCCCGGTCCCGGTGCGTGAGCCTGCCGCCCACGTTGACGATCAGGTCGCGGTTGCGTTCATCGAAGGTCTGCAGCACGCTGGTCTCCCAGGCTCGAGATTCGGTACTCATACAGCCGCAGGAAATACGGCATGCACCGGTCGGCGAGGGGCTCGAACCGGGCGGGCAGCGGCTCGGCCGGCGGACGGTAGGGCGCGAAGCCGGTGGACGTCCGCACGCTGGCGTACCAGTAGGGCGCCCACACGCCGTCGCTGTCTCGCGGCCCGGCGGGCCAGGACAGCATCCGCGCGTCGAACGGTACGTCCAGCGCCGCGCACAGGGCGCGCAGCACCGGTTCCGGGCCGGTGAGCAGGTCGCGGGAATCGACGACGGGCCCGCCGAAGGTCTCGAAAATCTCGGCCTGCTGCCTGAGGCCGAGGTCATCCAGGTCCGGCTCGGCGCGGACCCTGGCGTAAGAGGCGAGCAGTTCGCGCGGGTCCCTGATCAGGTGCGCGTGCCGCAACGGCGCGAGCGCGGCGCGGTCCACCTCCGGCAGCAGGTGGTGCGTCATGTGCTTGGCGTAGCTGATCGTCACGCCGGGCGGCAGCGGGGCGCTGGTCAGCTCGTCAAGGACCACCCGCCAGTCGGTGGGCTGGCTGGCGATCACCGCGTCCCGGCCGGGATGGTCGATGCCGGTGCGGGCCAGGTAGTAGGCGTAGAGCGGCTCGTCGGCGACCGCCGTGTCCGGCCGGTTCTCCCAGGCCCGCATGAGCGCCGTGGACACGGTCCGCGGCCCGGACCACATCGCGATGCGGGTGCCGGGGCTCGCCGCGCCCGCCCCGGTCATAGGGTCACGACGCTGCGCAGCACCTCACCGCGGCCCATCCTGGCGAAGGCCTCCTCCACCTGGTCCAGGGCGATGGTTTCGGACACGAACTTGTCCAGCGGCAGCCGGCCGGCCAGGTGCAGGTCGACCAGCATCGGGAAGTCCCGGCTGGGCAGGCAGTCGCCGTACCACGAAGACTTGAGCGCCCCGCCGCGGCCGAACACGTCGAGCAGCGGCAGGTCCAGCCGCATGTCCGGGGTCGGGACGCCCACCAGCACGACCGTGCCGGCCAGGCCGCGGGCGTAGAACGCCTGCTGGTAGGTCTCCGGCCGGCCGATCGCCTCGACCACCACGTCGGCGCCGAACCCGCCGGTCAGCTCCCTGATCCGGGCGACGGGGTCGGCGGTCCGGGCGTTGACCACGTCGGTGGCGCCGAGTTCGAGGGCCCAGGCCAGCTTCCTGTCGTCCACGTCGACCGCGATGATCGGCCGCGCGCCGGCCAGGTGGGCGCCGAGGATCGCTCCGTCGCCGACGCCGCCGCAGCCGATCAC
>JASIGD010000137.1 GCA_030045295.1 Streptosporangiaceae bacterium | reverse complement strand
CAGCGGCAACCCGGCGGCGGTCAAGAATGAGGCATCCTTCCTGACCATGGACCAGCCGGTGATGTTCCAGCCGAACGGGGACATCATCTGGGCCTGGAAGACCAGCGTCTCGGCCACCGAGCCGATCTACCTGGAGAACTTGACCCAGTTCTACGCCACGCCGGAGTTCTGGTACCTCACTAAGTAATTATCGTCTGGCGCTGGACGGGCGGGACACCAGCGGGGTCCAGCCTCCGGCTCGGGCCGGGCCTGAGCGTAGCAGCCGGCTTGGCTGCCGCGTCGTTTGACGTTTCAGGTTGTCAGGGGGGACACCTGGGTGGTATCGAACCGAGCGCGGAGGGCGCCGATGACTTCGGGATCGGGCGGCCCTTCGCGGGCGAGGATGGCGGCCAGCTCCTCGAAGTATCGTTCGTGACCCGAAGGCGCGCAGACGAGCAGCATCCGGGCCGGGGAGTCGCCGCGGTTGGCGAACGCGTGCGCGACGCCGGCCGGAACGCAGGCGAAGGTTCCCGGCCCGGCGTCGGTGATCCGGTCTCCTGCGCGCAGTTCCATCTTCCCGTCGAGAACGTAGAACAGCTCCTCGATCCGCGAGTGGATGTGTGAGCCGGTGTCGAAGCCGGGCAGAGCCCGGAACTCGAAGCTGGACGCTCCGCTACAGTCGGCGGCCGTGCTCAGCACCCGGATTTCGGTTCCCCGCAGCGAGATGACCTGACCCGATCCGGGGCCGATGATGACAGCTTCGGCGCTCATTGCCCGTTCCTCCCCGATGCGAACTCGTTCGCCTCGGCGCCACGTTATCGGGAGAACGCGGGTCGCGGTAGCCCCGGGGCAAGGAAGCCTTAGACCAGGCCTGCCTGCAGGGCGAAACGCGTCAGGTCGGTGCGCCGCCGGCAGCCGCTCTTGTCCCGGATGCGGTCAAGGCGGGAGCGGACGGTGCGTGCGCTCAGCGACAGCTGCTCGGCGATCTGGGCGTCCGTACGGCCCTGGGCGACGAGGCTGACCAGTTCCCGTTCCCGGACGCTGAGCTGTTCCAGGGCAGGCGGCGCCTGGGGGGAGCGTGGGCCGGGGACGGTGAGCATGGTGGCGAGCTCGGCGGCCGTCTGAAGGGTCATGGCTGCGCCGCGGTTTTCGGCGGCCCGCATCTGGGCGGGTCCCAGCGCCTGGCTGGCGCTGCGCAACGGCCGCTGGCGCCGCCGTGCGTCCTGGGGAAGATCGGGCTGTCCGGCGTGCCGCTGGCACGCCGCGAGGGCCGCCCACATCGTGACGGCATCGGCCCAGCGCCCGGTCGCCGCGCACAGGTGCCCGCCACTATCCAGGCACTCGAGCAGCCGCAGCCGGTTGCCGATCCGCGACGCGATCCCGACCGCTTCGCGAAGGTGCGTCCCGGCCTCGGCCATCCGGCCCGCCTGCCGGTCGAGATCGGCCATCAGCACCGTGCACAAGGCCTGCGTCTGCAGATCACCTACCTGTCGCGCCGCGGCCAGCCCGTCCGTGCAAGTACGCCGGGCGGACGTCAGGTCGCCGGCGTTGATCAGGACAACGGTCAGGAAACCGCTGCACCACCGGGCAACCCAGCCCGGGATCGTGGCCGGGTCAATCCCCTGGCCTTGGTGGGCGGCTTCCAGGGCGCTGTCCAAGTCGCCGGCGTGATACGCGGCGAGACTGAGATCCTTCAGCGCCAGTGCCTCGCCGGCCGGGTAGCCGATCTGCCGGGCCAGGACGACGGCGCGGCGGGCGTCCTGAATCGCCTCGGGAATGCGGCCCAGGTTCTCCAGCACAACCGACCGGCCGGTCAGCCCCCACACCAGGGCCAGCGAGGGTTTCCCGGCCGCGGAGTCGCGGGCCGCGGTGAAGTGATCCAGCGCGACGGCCAGGTCACCGGTGACGAATGCGGCCTGGCCGAGCAACCGCTGCGCGGTGACCCATATGTGATCATCCCTGGCGGCGTGCGCGGTGGCGGCGTGCAGCAGCGCGTACCCGGCCACCGAACGGCCCCGCAGCCGCCACCAGCTGGCCAGGGCGACCGCGATACGCAGCGCCGCAGCCGGATCATGATCCAGAGCCCAGGCCAGACCCTGGTGCACGGTCGCGTCCTCGGCATCCAGCCATCGGATGGCGGTCAGCTCACCCGCGCTGGTCTCCAGGCCCGCCGCGGCCTGCTCGGCCACCCGCAGTGCGTAGCTGGCCAGGCCGGCCGCGGCGGCCTGCTGCTCGCCGGCCTCGGCGAGCCGGGCCAGCCCGTAGGCGCGCAGCGTCTCCAGCATCAGGTAGCGGGCCCGGCCGTCCGGCCCGGGGCGGGGCGGCGTGAGCAGCGAGCAGTCCACCAGGTGCAGTACCGCGGGCCCGGCGGCGGCTCCGGCGACCGCTTCGGCGCCTTCCAGCGCGAACGGGCCGGGGAACACCGACAGCCGCCGGAAGACCTGCTGCTCCTGCTCGGCCAGCAGCTGGTAACTCCACTCCACGGTCGCCGCCAGCGACCGCTGGCGCGGCGCCGCCAGCCGGTTCCCGCCCGCCAGCAGCGCGAGCCTGTCATCGAGCCGGTCCAGCAACTGCGCCACGCCCAGCGACTCGACCCGCGCGGCGGCCAGCTCGATCGCTAGCGGCATCCCATCCAGCCGCTCCACCAGCCGCGCCACCAGCGGCAGGGCCGGACCCGTCGCGGTGAAATGCGGGTCGGCCCGGCGGGCCCGTTCGGCGAACAGGGCCACCGCCTCCGACCGGCCGCCCCGCGCCCCATCGTCCGGGGCGGGCAGGGTCAACGGCGGCAGCCGGTACCGGGCCTCCCCGGCCACCCCGATCGGCTCCCGGCTGGTCGCCAGGATCCGCACGTCATCTGCGGCGGGCAGCAGCGCCGCGCACAGCTCCGCCGTAGCCCCGAGCACATGCTCGCAGTTGTCCAGCACGAGCAGGAGCTGCTGGCGGGCCATGACCACGGCCAGCGACTGGAGCACAGGCACGCCGCTCCTTTGGGGCACGCCCAGCACCGCCGATACCGTCGCAGGCACCAGCGCCGGATCCTGCACCGTCGCCAGCTCCGCCAGCCACGCCCCGTCGGCGAACTCGCCGACCACCCGGCGGGCCACCTCGCCGGCCAGCCGGGTCTTCCCGACCCCGCCCGGCCCGGTCACCGTGACCAGCCGGCAATGATCCAGCAGCCCGGCCACCTCGCCCATTGCCCCGGCCCGGCCCACGAAGCTGGTCAGCGCGGCCGGGAAGCCATGCACGCCACCGACCGCGAGGCTGCCCGCCAATATCCGGCCGACCGGCGCGGCCCCGGGATCAAGCCCGGCGGCGGCCAGCTCGAACAGGCGGACGGCCCGGTCCAGGTCCTTCAGCCGGTGCTCGCCCACGTCCACCAGCGTGAACCCCAGCTCCTCCTCCTCATCCTCCACCAGGGTCTGGGTCGCCTGCGAGATGAGCACCTGGCCGCCGCGGGCGGCGGCGCAGATCCGCGCCGCCCGGTGCACCGCCAGGCCGGTGTACCCGCCCCCGGCCGGGGTTGCCTGCCCGGTGTGAATGCCGATCCGCACCCGTACCTGCGCGCCATCGGGCCATTCCTGGGCGGCAAGGGTCTGCTGGACCGCCAGCGCGCACAGCACCGCCTGCTTCGCCTCGCCGAACGCGACGAAGAACGCATCCCCCTGGGTGTCGACCTCATGCCCGCCGTGCGCGGCCACCGCCGCGCGGACCAGCTGCCGGTGCTCGGCCAGCACCTGCGGATACCGCTCCCGCAGCGCCTTGACCAGCCGCGTCGACCCCTCAATGTCGCTGAACAGGAAGGTGACCGCCCCGCCCGGCAGCACGGTCATCCCGCACCCCCCGCGCCGATCACCGGCCAGGCGATCGCCCAGTCCCGGACCGGACCATACCGGTCGGCCGGCCCGTCAGCGATACCTGCGCCCACGACCTGTCCTCCCCGGCACCTCGCTACCTCATAGCGTAGGCGACAAAGACCGCAAGCGCCCGGGCGGTCTCTGCGCCAGCCCTAACGGTCCTGCGGGTCGGTTACGACCAGGACGTCGGCGGCCACCGCGCCGGACGGGCCGCAGATCAGCGGGTTGATGTCCAGGGCGGTCAGGACGTCGCCGAGTTCGCAGGCCAGCTCCGACAGCCCGGTGACGGCGTCGGCGATCGCGCCGAGGTCGGCGGGGGGCTGGCCGCGGGTCCCGGCCAGCACGGCGGCCAGGCGGAGACGGCCCAGTACGGCCTGTGCGCTCGAGCGAGTGATGGGAGGGAGCACCACGGCCCGTTCGGAAAAAATCTCAATCAGGACGCCGCCGGCACCGATGACCAGGAGCGGTCCAAGAGCGGGATCGCGCACCAGGCCGAGGGCCAGCTCGGTGCCTGGCGGAGCGGTCTCGGACACGAGCACGCGGGGGCCGAGGCGGGCGGCCAGGTCGTCGTAGGCGGCGCCGACCGCGGCGGGGTCGGCCAGCCCGAGCCGCACTCCCCCGACGTCCGACTTGTGCGCGATCCGCGGCTCATCGGTCTTGACCACGACCGGGTAACCGATCTCGGCCGCGGCCGCGAGCGCCGCGGCGCGGGTACGGGCCGGGCGGGCGCGTACCGCGGGGATGCCGTAGTCGCGCAGCAGGTCGAACAGGACCGCGGCGCTCAGGGTGCCCCCGGCCAGCAGCCCGGCCCACCGCCGCTGGCGGGCTGGGTTAGGGGGCGGTCCGGGCGCCGGCGGCGGCAGCGGGGGCGAGGCGTGGTCGAGCAGGTGCCGCAGGGCGAGCAGGCCGGACCGCAGGCCCTCGAGCACCGGCACGCCGTGCTCACGCAGCCGGCCCGCCAGCTCCGGGTCCATGGCGCTGGCCAGGTTGCCCATGACGACCAGCGGCTTGGTGGTCCGGGCCGCCGCGTCGAGCACGGCGAGCGGGTAGGAGTCGTCCCCGTCGAGCTCGCGGACCAGGTCGACGGCCAGGGCCGCCGCGGACACCGCGGGGTCCTCGGCCAGGGTGATCAGCGACCGGGCGAACAGTTCCCTGGTCGCGGCCCCGGTGCCCCACACGTCGAGCGGGTTGGCCGGGACCAGGCCCGGATCGAGGATCCCGGCCAGCCGGGCCTTGGTGGCCTCGCCGATGGCGGCGAACCGCACGCCGACCTCCTCGGCCAGGTCCGCCGCGTGGGCACGTTCCAGCCCCGAGTCGTGCACGGTCGCGATGCCCGTGCCGCGCCCGGGCCCGGGCGCGGCACGGCGGCCGATCGCGAACAGCTCGACCGCGTCCGTTAGCTCGGCCAGGTCGCCGACCCGGTGCACCCCGTAGGCCCGGGCCAGCGCCTCCCAGCCGCCGTCGTCGGCGGCCAGCGCGCCGGAGTGGGCGTTCACCATCATCCGGCCGTCGGCCGAGCGGCCCACGGTGAGCAGGATCACCGGTATGTCGCGTCCGGCGGCGCGGGCCAGCACCGGGCGAAGCCGGTCCGGCTCCCTGATCGCTTCGAGCACCAGGGCGAGGACCTTCGTCTCCGGCAGCCCGAGCGCGTAGTCCAGGTAGGAGGCGGCGGTGGTGACCAGCTCCTGGCCGGACGAGACCGCCAGCGTGTAGCCGATCGCGCGGCGGGCGCGCAGCATGGCGGAGAACACCGACCCGGAGTGGGTGACCAGCGCGACCGGGCCGGCCGGCAGCGGGTCCGGCTCGGTGTAGCCGATCGCCCGCAGCCCGCGGGCCACGTTCACGAAGCCCATGCAGCCGGCGCCGCACAGCTGCATGCCGGCCGACCGGGCCACCGCCGCCAGCCGCTCCCGCAACGAACCGGGTGACCGGACGGGTGCCCCGGGCAGGCCGGGTGCGGCGGCCGGGTCCTGGTGGGCGTTGCCGAAGATGACGGCGGAGCGGTCGCCGCGCCCGGCGGCCAGGGTGAGCTGCTGCTCCAGCGCCGCGTCGGGCACCGCCAGCAGGACGAGGTCGACCGGGCCGGGCAGGCCGGCCAGCGAGGGCAGGCACCGCCGCCCGCCGATCTCGGTGTACCTGGGGTTGACCAGGTACACCTCGGGCCCGGCCGGGCTCCGGGTCACCTCGTCGACCATCCGCTGCCCGAACGTGCCCGGCCGGGGCGACGCGCCGACCAGGGCGACGCTGCGGGCCTCGAGCATGGCCGCCAGGGGCGACCCGCCGCGGGGGCGTTGCCCGGTTGCGGGGCCGGCGTATTGGGCCGGGACCCGGCCGGCCGGCGCGGAGCCAGCCGCGGGCGAGACTGAGCGTTCAGAATCCTGGTTGGTGGTCATGACCGCCGGATGATCCGGCGGACCTGAGCGCCGCGGCGGGCGGCCTTGCGGTCCGCGATGGCGGCGCGCGCCGCCTGCCACCCGGGGATGCCGCACACCCCGCCGCCCGCGTGCGTGGCCGAGCTGCCGTAGTACAGGCCCTCGACCGGGGTGCGGTAGTCGGCGAAGCCGGGCGCGGGCCGCATGTGGAACAGCTGCTCCAGCGACAGCTCGCCGTGGAAGATGTTGCCGCCGATCAGGCCGTAGTCGTGCTCCATCTGGTACGGGCCGACGATGTCGCGGTGCAGGATCGAGGCCTTGAAGTTCGGCGCGAGCTCGTTGTAGCAGTCGATCATCCGGTCCGCGTAGGCCTCGAGTTC
>JASIGD010000136.1 GCA_030045295.1 Streptosporangiaceae bacterium | reverse complement strand
GGGTGCCGGTGGTGGAGTCCGGCCGCGCGTCAGCGGATGCCGGTGGTGGAGTCCGACAGCGACCGCGGGTCGCGGGGGCGCCACGCGCCGCGGGCCACGGCGCCCAGGAAGCTGTCGACGGCGCGGTTGAACGCCCCGGGTTCCTCCAGGTTGGCGGTGTGACCGGTGCGCGGCAGGACGACCAGGCCGGCCGCGGGGATGGTCCGCTTGAGCATCAGCGCGGCCTGGTGGCATCCCTCGTCTTCGTCGCCGACCAGCAGCAGGACCGGGGCTTGCAGCGCGGCCAGGTCGTCTTTGAGCGCGTACAGGGATGGGCGGGCGGCCTGTACGCCGCGCATGGTCAGCGCGGCGCCGGTCGCGTCGTGCCCGGCCAGCGCGGCGGCGAACTCGGCCCAGCCGCGCGGGTTCTTGTTCTGGAACTGGACCCGGGCGGGGCCGACCGCGTACCGCTCGGCGACCGGGCCCGCGCCCTCGGTCTCGAATGCGGCGGCGATGGCCTGTGACTCGGCCCGGAAGGCCGCGGCGCGTTCGGGTTCCGCGCCGTAGCCGGCCCCGGCGACCACCGCCGAGCGGACCCGGCCCGGGTGATACAGGGCCAGGTGCAGCGCGGTGAACCCGCCCATGGACAAGCCGACCACGTTCGCCTGGTCGATGCCGAGGCCGTCGAGCACCGCGATCGCGTCTGCGACCGCGCGGGCCTGCGAGTACGCGCCGGGATCCGCGGGCACCTGGGACGGGGGGTAGCCGCGCGCCGCGTAGGTGACGCAGCGATAGGCCGCGGAGAAGAACCGGACCTGCGGCTCCCAGCTGCGATGATCGCCGGCGAACTCGTGAATGAACAGCAGCGGCTCACCTTCGCCGGTTTCCTCGGCGTACAGCGTGACGCCGTCGTCGGTCACGATCCGCGGCATCTGGCGCTCCCTTTGCTCGCTTTTTCACTGGCGGCTCGATGGGCCATGGGGCCGGTTATCGGCGGCTCAGCGGTCCACCGTGCCGGTTGGCACCTGCCCGGCTACCGGCACCGCGTCCATAATGTGGTGGTATGTCCGGGCGGACGCTGCGGCGGCGTCGCCGGCGGCCAGCGCCTTGAGGATCTCGTCGTGCTGGCGGGCGGACTCGGCGTGCGTCCGTAGCACCTTCGGCCCGCCGTGCAACGACGCCCACAGCAGCCGCATCAGCGACAGCAGCAACGGGCTGTGCGCATACTCGTACACGGTGAAGTGAAACTCCCGGTTGAGCTCGGCGTACGACGGGTCGTCGTCGGCCCGCGCGCGCATCTGATCGTTCAGGTCCCGCAGCCGGGCCAGGCCTTCCGCGTCGATCTTGCGCGCGGCCAGCGACGCGGCCAGCGACTCGAGCGCCGCGCGGATCTGGAAGTTTTCCTCGATCCGGCCGTCGTCGGGAGCGACCACGGTGAAACCGCGGTGGGTGTCACAGACCAGCAGCCCTTCTGATTCCAGCCGGCGCATCGCCTCGCGGACCGGGGTCTGGCTGACGTGAAAACGCTGGGCCAGGTCGCGCTGGCGCAGCTGTTCGCCCGCGGCGAGCTCGCCGGTGATGACCAGCTCGCGGATCAGGGCAGCGACCAGGTCCGTCTTGCTGATGTAGCCCGGCACTTCGGTGGTCATGCGGCGCCTCCCTCCCGGCTGACGGCGTCGTGCCGGCCGGCGCGCCCGGCCTGCTCGGCCAGGACCCGGACCCGGTCCGGGGTGAGGGGCAGCTGGCCGACGCCGCCAGCCAGGCCGAGCGCGTCCCGCACCGCGTTCGCGATCGTCGCGCCGACCGCGTTGATGCCTCCCTCGCCCGCACCCATGACCCCGAGCGGGTTGCCCGGCGACGGGGCGTCCTGTGACACGATGACGTCGACCGGCGGCACTTCGGCCGCGGTGGGGATCCGGTACTCGATAAAGGAAATCGCCTGCGGCTGGCCCGCGTCGTCGTAGCTGAACTCCTCGAATAGCGCGCCGCCTATCCCCTGCGCCACGCCTCCCCTCAGCTGACCCTCCACCAGCATCGGGTTGATCGCCCGGCCGACCTCGTAGGCCACCAGGTAGCGCAGCACCCGGACCTGCCCGGTGCCGGGGTCGACCTCCACGACCGCGACGTGCGCGCCGTAGGGGTAGGTCATGCGGGAGACCTCGAAGCGGCGGCGCGCGGACAGGCCGGCCGGCTCGCCCGGTTCGAGGTACGGGCTGGCGGGCTCGGCTGCCCGGGCGATCTGGGCCAGGCCGACCTGGGCGCTCGGGTCCCCGCGGACGCCGATGTAACCGCTGCGCACCTCGAGGTCACCCGGGCCGGCCTCGAGCATCCGCGCGGCTAGCTGGACCGCTCGCTGCCGAACCGCGGTCGCGGCCTGGTGGACCGCGCTGCCGCCCACCACCGTCGACCGGGATGCCCAGGACCCGGCGCCGAACGGCTGGGCCGCCGTGTCACCCGTCGTGACGTGGACGGTGCGCGGATCGACACCCAGCGCGGCCGCGGCGATCTGCGCGAGGACCGTCTCGATGCCCTGTCCCATCGAGGTGCCGCCGGAGTAGACGTGCACCGCGCCGGACTTGCTCACGGTTACGTCGGCTGTTTCCTGCGGTCCCAGCCCGCTCTTCTCCACGAACATGGCCAGGCCGAATCCGCGAAGGCGGGGGGCCGGTTGGCCGGGTCCCGCGCCATCCGGCGGCGTCCGGTAGCCGAGGCGGTCCGCTTCCCCGGCCGCCGCCGCGAGCAGAGCCGGGTAGTCGCCGACATCGAGCACCAGGTCCGTGCGGAGGGTCTTGATCGGGCGCTCGTGCGGCATTTCACCGGCGGTGAGCAGGTTGCGCCGGCGCAGTTCGATGCGGTCGATGCCGAGCTGGTCGGCGGCCACGTCGAGCAGGTGCTCGCGGGCCGCGGTGCCCTCGAACCGGCCCGGCGCGCGGTAGGTTCCGCACGGCGTCTTATTCGTGAGCACCACCCGGATCCGGCCCCGGTAGGCGGGAACCCGATAGGGTCCGGGGAGCATGGCCACGGTCAGCTCGGGCACCGCGACCCCGTGGGTACGGATGTAGGCGCCGTTGTCGTGCGTGATGTCGTCGTCCAGGCCTGTGATCCGGCCGTCGGCGTCAAAGGCGGCCGCGATGCGGTGGTACTGCTCGCGGGAATGGTTCACCGCGGTCAGGTGCTAGGCCCGGTCCTCAGCCCACTTGACCGGACGGGCGAGCGTGGCGGCCAGCCAGGGGATGAGGAAATCCTCC
>JASIGD010000135.1 GCA_030045295.1 Streptosporangiaceae bacterium | reverse complement strand
GGCATCTCGCGTCAGGCGCTGTACCTGTACTTCCCCGACCGCGCCGCGCTGCTGCTGGCACTGGTCGCGCACGTCGATGAGCGCGAAGACCTCCAAGCCGGGATGGCCGCCGTCCAGGCCGCGCCAGACGCCGCCGGCCAGATCCGGGCCTGGGCGCAGATGCAGGCCTGGCGCAACCCGCGGATCGCGCCCCTCGCCCGCGCCTTGGATCAGGCACGCCATACCGATCAGGCAGCCTCAGCCGCGTGGCGAGACCGCACCGATAACCGGATGCGCGGCGCGGCCGCGATCATCACCCGGCTGAGCGAGGAAGGCCAGCTCCACCCGAGCTGGAAGACCTGGGAGGCGGCCGCACTGTTGTGGGAGCTCACCTCGTTCCGCGTCTGGGACGACCTTGTCAACGAGTCCAGGCTGACTCCTGATCGCTATATCGAGATCGTCACCGCTGCCGCCCTTGCCACCCTCGCGAGCCCGCTCAGCGAATGAGCCAGACCCGAGCCAGCCCGCCGCCAGGAGGCGACGCTGCGGCGACACGCAGACGATCACCAACCGGCGAATGTTCATGGACAGCCCACTAGCCCGCCACTTGGCCCACCACAGCTCCTTAGCAGAGCTAATGATATATACTTGCTACTAAGCAAGTAAAAGCTGACGATCGGGAACAGGTGCACCTCACTTCTGCGGCCAGTCGCGCGCGGTTCCAGCCACGGCAGATGATCTCGTCGCTGCGGCAGCGCAACTACCGGCTTTTCTTTTTCGGGCAACTCGTCTCGGTGGCCGGGACCTGGATGCAAACCATCGCCCAGTCCTTTCTTGTGCTCGACATCACCCACAGCGGAACCCAGCTTGGCCTGACCACCGCGGCCAGGTTCCTGCCCATGTTCGTCTTCGGCCCGATCGGCGGCGTGTTCGCGGACCGGATGGACAAACAGCGGGTGCTCTACGTCACCCAGACGCTGTCCGGGCTGCTCGCTGCGGCCTTCGCCGTCCTGGTCGCCACCGGCTCGATACGGCTGTGGATCGTTTACCTGCTGGCCCTCGCGCTGGGCTTCGTCAACGTGTTCGATAACCCGGCCCGGCAGAGCTTCATCTCCGAGATGGTGACGGCCGGCGATCTCCCGAACGCCGTGACGCTCAACTCGGTGTCGATGAACATGGCCCGCGTTTTCGGAGCCGCCCTTGGCGGAGTGATCGCCGCGTCCATCGGTCTCGCCTTGTGTTTTGCCTGCAATGCGGCCTCGTTCGGCGCCGTCCTGATCTCACTCGCGGCGATGCGCAAGTCCGAGCTCTTCCCCGCCAAGCGGGTTCCCCGGCAAAAGCGGCAGGTCCGGCAGGGACTCTCCTACGTGCGGTCGACGCCAGAATTGCTTATCCCGCTGCTCATGATCGCCGTAATCGGCACGCTGGCCTGGGAGTTCCAGGTTTCGCTGCCGCTGATGGCGACCAAGGTCTTCGGCGGCGGGGCTGCCGCCTACGGCGTGATGGCCTCGGTCATGGGAATCGGCGCGATCATAGGCGGGTTGATCTCCGCTGCCCGCTCTCGGCCCCGCGCCCGCGCCCTGTGCCTGGCCGCGATCGGGTGGGGTATCGCCATCTTGGCCGCCGCGGTCGCGCCGAGCCTGCCGGTCGAGCTGGCGGCTCTGGTCTTCGTCGGCTACGGGAGCATCACCTTCAACTCCCTGGCCAAGACCACCCTCCAGCTCGCGGCCAAGCCGACCATGCGCGGGCGGGTCATGGCTCTATGGGCGCTGGCTTGGCTGGGGTCGACGCCCATCGGCGGTCCGATCGTCGGCTGGGTCGGTCAGGACGCCGGGGCTCGGTGGGCACTGGTCATCGGCGGAGTGCCCACCTTGCTCTGCGGGATCCTGGCCCTGCCCGTGCTTACCCGCATCGACCGCCGCGGAGTCCGCGACGAATCGCCGGGCGCACCCGCGCCTCACGCACCGCTTCCTGACGCACCGCTTCCTGACGCACCGCTTCCTGACGCACCGCTTCCTGACGCACCGCTTCCTGACGCGCCTCCTCTGGATGTACCGCTTCCTGGTGATGCACGCCCTCCTGACGTGCTGCGGCTCGATGACGCCGAGGCCGTCCGGACTTCCTCCGGCCGCCGCTGAGCCGCGTTGTGCCCGGCCGCCGCGTTCGTGCTCGACGGTCATCGTCGGTGAATGGCTCGTGCTCGGCGGCCTATGCTCGTAAGCTCTAAGCATCATGACAGTAACCGCCAGTGACCTCGAGACTGCGATCTCGTGCATGATGAGCGGTCTCTTGCCGGTGACCGACCGGGACTGGTCGGTACGGGCGGGCACGCTGGAGTGGGACTGCTGGCATACCGCCGAACACATCGGCGATTGCCTGCTGTCGTACGCGTGGCAGCTCGCCGTCCAGCCGACTACCCGGTACGTCCGGGCCGTGGCGACGGCCGAGAAAGGCGCTTCTCCGGCCGAGGTGCTGGAATTCGCCGTCACCGGCGGGCGCGTCCTGGCTTCGATGGTGCGCACCTCACCCGCGCACGTCCGCGCCTATCATCCGGCCGGAATGGCCGATCCAGAAGGCTTCGCCGCGCTCGGCTGCAACGAGGCGCTCCTGCACGGCAACGACATAGCACAGGGCTTTGGCCTCAGCCTCCATCCGCCGCGCGACGTGTGCCGCCGCGTCCTGTCCCGGATCTACCCGCAGGCGCTGGCCGAGGTAGCGGACTCCGACCCGTGGACGTCGCTGCTCTGGGCGGGCGGCCGCACCGAGCTGCCCGGGTACCCGCCGCCGCGCTGGCGTCCGCACCCCGCCCCGCTGTCCGGCTGACGCGCCTGCGCGGCGGCGAGCGGACGTAAGGCGGCAGAATAGGGACTTTCGGCCTCTGGCCGTGGCGGCTCGCCGCGGGTTCACTGGGGCGGTGTTCGTTGACGCTCAGACGGTCGTGGACGTCACGTTTGATCTGGCGCGGGTGCGGCTGGCCAACCTGGCCCGCGGTGGCTGGCTCGCGGGCGCGTCGGGCGATGCCTACGGCGAGTGGGACCGTGGGCTGGCCCGGGTCGGACCGCTGGGTTCGGCGCCGGGGATGTCGCGCCTGGTGGACGTGCGCATCCGTGACGTCGTGACGCACCGGGAGTCGGCGGTACTGGCGCTGCGGTGGGAAGCGGTCGGACCGGGCGGCGGGCTGTTCCCGGTGCTGGATGCTGACGTCACGCTGGCCCCGCACGGTGAGTCGCAGACGCTGCTGACCATGACCGGGGCGTACCGGCCGCCGCTGGGCGCGGTAGGCGCCGCGTTGGACCGGGCGGTCTTGCACCGGGTGGCGGTGGCCACGGTTCAGGGTTTCGTGAACCGCATCGGGCATGCGGTCGCGGATCCGGCTGGCGCTACCGATCCGGAGGCGGCCCGCGGAGCGCCTAGCTGGCTGCGGCTTCCGGCCGCGCCAGACGAAGCTTAGGCTCCGCGGACCCGGCCGCCGGCCCGAATCCGTTCAGCTGCGTTCAGACCGTCAGGGCTGGTAGGAACCGGGAACCCAGGCCCGGGTGCTTACGCCGATCGCGTTCCACGCGTTGATCGCGACGATGAGGCTCACCAGCGCGGCGATTTCCTGCTGGCTGAATTCGGCCGCCACCGCCCGGTAGGCCTGATCTGGGACGTGCGTGTCGGCCACCAGAGTCACCGCTTCGGTGAACGCCAGCGCGGCGCGTTCGCGGGCGGTGAAGTACGGGGTCTCGGCCCAGGCGGCCAGCCCGTAGATGCGCTGCTCGGTCTCGCCGATCGCCCGCGCGTCCTTAGTGTGCATGTCGATGCAGTAGGCGCAGCCGTTGAGCTGCGAGGCGCGGATCCGGATCAGCTCGCGCAGCCGGTGATCGACCTCAGCCCTGTCTAGTTCCTTGGTCGCGGCCTGGTCCAGATGAGCCATGGCGCGCGCGAAGCC
>JASIGD010000134.1 GCA_030045295.1 Streptosporangiaceae bacterium | reverse complement strand
TTCTGACGCGTGAGGGCCTGGTAGACCGCGCTGGAGATGGCCAGGCTGGCCTGGTCATAGTTGGTAATCGCCGGGCGCGGCTGCGCCGAATCGATGGCCTGCTCGAGCACGGGCAGGTACCGATAGCTCCGCGCCAGGCTCTTATTCGTGTAGAGCTCGGTCCAGACGGGGGGAAATGAACCCTGCTTGAGCATCTCTCTTTCGTTGGGCAGGTCCGTCATGTACTTGATAAAGGCCAGCGCCGTCTGCTGGTGCTGGGAATAGGCGCTGATCGCGAGGTTGGCGCCGCCCAGGGAACTGGATCCCGTACCGTCCGGACCCGGCAGCGCCACGACCCCGAACTTCCCGTACACCTTGTTGGCCGGGCCGGGTGCCGACAGCGCCGCGTAGACGTCGGGCCAGTTGTCCATGAACAGGAACTTGCCGGCCTCGAACGCGGCCTGGGCCGACTCTTCCTCGTAGGTGAGCGTGACCTTCGGGATCCAGCCCTGCCGGAACCCGTTCACCAGGAACTCGAGCCCCTTGAGCGCCTGGGGCGAGTCCACGGTGACCTTCGTGCCGTCGGCGGAGAGGATCGATCCCCCGGCCGACTGGACGGCCGCGGCGAAGTTGACCGTCAGCCCCTCGTACGGGGCAAACGTGCCCGCGTAGCCGTACAGCCCGTACTTCGGCGCCACGGTCTCGGCCAGCTGCTGCAGCTGGGCCCAGGTCGTGGGGGGCTGCTTGCCCGCCTTGGCGAGGATGTCCTTTCGGTAGTAAAGGAGGTCCGCGTTGCTGTAGTCGGGCACGGCGTACAGCCGGCCCTGGTACATGGCCGTGTCAACGGCCGGCTTGAGGAAATCGTTCAGCGGGAACTTGCTCTCGGGCAGCGGGATGATCCAGCCGTTGGAGGCGAACTCCGCGGTCCAGATGACGTCCATGTCGATGACGTCGTACAGGTCGCTCTTGGCCTGCAGATTGGCGACCAGCTGGGCCAGCTGGTCGTTGGCGGACTCAGGCAGCAGGAGCAAGGTGACCTTCTGGCCGGGATAGCGCTCGTTCCAGCCGGCGATCACGTCCTGCAGCCAGCCGGAGTCATCCTTGCCGATGGCGAAGGTAATCGGGCCGATCCCGTTGGTCAACGGGGCCGAACCGCCTGCTGAGGTGCTGGCAGAGGTGCATCCCGCCATGAGCAGGAGGCCCGCAACGACGATGGCGATACCAGGCATCGCACGCCGCATGCGGGCCACCACCCCACCAATGTCCGGTGCATTAGTAGATGCATGTTATGCACCGCTGTTAGGTATATGTCAACAGGATCACATAACGAGTCGGGCATGTTTCGTGGCGTGCGTTTCGCCGCGTCCGCCGACCGGGATACGCGCCGGATAAGTTCATCGGGCATTAGGGCTTACATAGTTGTTATGCACAGCGGTAATCTGAGCGCGGGTCTACCAGGCCCATGGAGGTGACGGGTCGTGCGGCAGCCCTTGCTGGCGCTTCTCGCTAAAGAGCCAGCTCACGGCTACGAGCTGAAGCTTGCGCTGGAACAGATCTTCGGCCAGGCGTACCCGTCGCCCAACATCGGGCAGGTCTACGTCACGCTGAAGCGCCTCGAGCAGGATGGGCTCGTCTGCAGCCAGGACGTGGCGCAGACCACCCGTCCCAACAAGCGCGTCTACGAGCTGACGCCCGCAGGCCGCGAAGCCCTCAGAGCCTGGGTCGACGAGCCGATCGACGGGCCTCGCATCCGTGACGAGTTCTTCATCAAGCTGGTGCTCGCCCCCATGGCGGGCCTGGCGGACCGGATGGCGCTCATGAACTCCCAGCGCAGGCATTATCTCAGCCTCATGCGTCGGCTCACCGAACTGCAGGCCGACGCGGACTCAGCGGACACCGCAGCCCGGCTGCTCATCGAGGGCGCCATCTTGCACCTGCAGGCCGATCTCGACTGGCTGGAACGATGCCAGGAGGAACTTGTGTGAGCCGTTCAGCGCCGAAAGGCTTGCCGTGGCCGCCCAAAGATAGTCCCCCGGCACGGGGGTTCCGAGGGGACGGCGAGGGAGGTACGGGGAAACGGATCCCCCGGCCGGGGGGAGTCAGGAGAGGTGACAGAGCTCGTCCCCCCGAGGCGGCACTGCTCAGGACCTCCGGGCTCGTCAAGGTTTACCGTGCCGACGGAGTATCGGTCGAGGCCGTGCGCGGGGTTGACATCGAGGTCGCCATCGGCGAGTTCGTCGCGATCATGGGCCCGTCCGGCTCGGGCAAGTCCACCTTGCTGCACGTCCTCGGCGGGCTGGAGCCAGCCACGAGCGGTGAAATCTGGCTACGCGGGCAGCGCGTCGACGGCCTGTCCACAGCCGGCTGGGCGATCCTGCGCCGCAGGCACGTCGGGTTCGTCTTCCAGTTTTTCAACCTGCTGTCCAACATGACCGTCGCCGATAACGTGGAGTTGCCCGCGCTGCTCGCGGGCGCGACCGCCCGACAGGCGAGAAAGCGCAGGGAAGAGCTGCTAGCCGAGCTCGGGCTGGCAGACAAGGCAGGCGCGGCGCCGGCCCGGCTGTCCGGCGGGGAACAGCAGCGCGTCGCGCTGGCGCGCGCGCTCGCCAACGAGCCGAGCCTGCTGCTGGCGGACGAGCCGACCGGCAACCTGGACAGCTCCAATACCCGCGATGTGCTCAGGCTGCTGCGCCGCGCGCACGACCGCGGTCAGGCGATCCTGATGGTCACGCACGATGCTCGCGTGGCGAGCCTGGCCGACCGGGTGATCAATCTGTTCGACGGGATGGTGGCCGATGACGCCGCCATCGTTCCCGGCCCGCGCGGCGTGAACGGCGTCCGTGACGTCCTGGAGCTGAGAGGCTGACGGATGCGGGGCACGCTGCGGTGGGCGCGCGCAGATTTGCGTGCTCGCCGCGGCCAGGCCTTGCTCACCGTCGGCGTCATCGCCGGGGTGGTGGCCGCGCTCCTCATCGCCACGATGCTCCTCCAGGGTGCCCTCAACCCATGGCAGCAACTGTTCGCCCGGACCCGCGGGGCGGACGTGCTGATCTACTTCCAGAACGGGACCAATACCAGCGAGCTCAGCTCGCTGCCGGGAGTCCAGGCGGTCGGCCGGCCCTATCAGGCCGCGTCGGCCACCCTGGAGCAGGGCCCGGTGAAGTCGCCCGTCCAACTTCGCGCCCTGACGCCCGTCCTGCCCGCCATGTCCGCGCCGCTCGTGGTCGCGGGAACCTGGCTGCGGGCCTCGCAGCGCGACGGCGCCGTCCTGGAGGCGTCTTTCGCCCAGGCGGTCCACGTCGGGGTCGGCGCCCGCATCCTCGTCGACGGCATCGACGGCACCACGGTCTGGATGCAGGTCATCGGCATCGCCGACACTGCCGACCAGGGCTTCTACCCGCAATGGACACCCGGCCTGATCTGGGTGCAGCCCGGGCTGCTGAGGCAGGTCGAACCGAACCCGAGCGAGACCCAGGAGGTCGTCGGCCTCCGCCTGGACGACAGCTCTGCGGTGGCCACCAGCCAGGTCGTGCAGACCATCTGGAATCTCTATAACGGCCCGACCGAGAACTCGGCGGTCGAGCGCTACTCCACCTGGCAGCAGGTACAGAACTCGATGGCCAGCAACGACCGGCTGCTGGGGTTGCTGCTCGCCTTGTTCGGGATCATCGCGCTGCTGGCCGCCCCGTGCGCCATCGCCAACGTCACGGCGGGCCGGGTGCTGATGCAGCGGCAGGACATCGCGATGCTGAAGGCCCTGGGATTCACCCCCGGCCAGGTGGTACGGATGCTGCTCGCCGAGCAGACGGCGCTGGGGGCCGCCGGAGCCGCGCTCGGGCTGGTCGCGGCCCGGATCGTGACCTCATCGGAGTTCCTGCGGCCACCCGACGGCAGCCCGGTGGGCCTGGCGCCGCTTTCCGGTTCGTGGCTGGCACTCATCGGGGTCGGCACGGTACTCACCGTCGCGCTCGCCACGGTCATCCCCGCCTGGTGGGCGGGCACAGTGTCGCCGATCGCGGCGGTCCAGCCGAGCCCGCCGCGAGGCCATCTGTCCCTGATCGCCCGGCTGGGTCTGCTGGTCCACCTGCCGGCCGCGCTCGTGCTCGGCGCCCGGGACTGCCTGACCCGGCGGCTGCCCGCGCTGCTGACCGTATTCGGCTTGGCCATCCCCATGGTGATGATCACCATCGCGCTGACCTGCTGGTCGACCATTGACGGGTTCACCAGGGACCCCGCGAGGATCGGCCTGGCGGCGGCGGTCACGGTGAGCCAGGGAGGCCTGCCCAGCAGGCAGGCCCTGGCTCTGATCGGTCATGACGACCAAGTTCTCGCGTACTATCCGAGCGCCGAGTTCGACACGCTGCTGCCGGGCGCCAACGGCACCTTCGTCGCCCGGGCCATGGGATATTCCTGGCGGCCCTATCCGTTCCAGGTAGTCCAGGGGCGGATGTTCCACGCGGCGAACGAGGCGGTTGCGGGCCAGGGCTTCCTTGACCTGATGCACATCGGTGTCGGCGCGTGGATCTCGCCGACGATCGACGGCGTACCGGTGATCTTGCACATCGTGGGCCGGACCCTCGAGCCGGACAACAACGGGGACGTCCTCGATTTCGGGCTCGACGCGCTGAGGGACGCGGGCAGCGCGCCCCCGCAGCTGATGTACAGCCTGGTGCTGAAGCCGGGGGTGTCCGCCGCCGCGGCGCGGACCCAGCTGCTGCGGGCCTCGCATGACCAGCTCGACGTCCAGCTAGCGGCCAATCCGGCCAGCGGGCTCGGGGTCATGCAGGTGGTGATCGCCGTTTCAGTCATCGTGCTGGCCGTCATCGCGCTGGCGAACCTGCTCACCGCGACCGCGGTCGGGCTGCGGGATCACCGGCACGAGGTTGGCGTGCTCAAGGCCATGGGACTCACGCCGCGCCAGGTGATGGCGACCCTGGTGGTCAACGCGACGATCCTGACCGCGATAGGGGTGACCAGCGGGATACTGGCGGGCCTGGTCATCGCGCCGCGGCTGATCAACATGCAGGGCCAGACGAGCGGCATCGGCTCAGGCATCGCGGCCGGCCTATCGGCCCTGACCATCGCCGAGATCCTGGCGGTGGCGCTGGCCATCGCCGCGGCCGCGTCGCTTTTCCTAGCTCGCCACACCACCTGGATGGCAGACTCCGCGCAGCTGCACAGCCCGACCCGCCCGTCGCGACCGCGGGCGCACGCCTCATCGCTGCGGAATCCCTAGGAGGCGCCAGACATCGAAATCTGCCCATCGCCTGAGCAGGCACGCCAGTAGGCCGACCGCGCCTTCCGACATGGCCGTCCGGAGCCGTTACGGCATAAGACAACGTTGGCTCAACTCGTTTTCTGCATACTCTGCGACACGGCGCGCCGATCCTTTGCAGTGGCGCCCGCAAGGATTAGGCTTACGCTCGAAAAATCGGGATCATCGTCACTGCCAGGTCATTCTTCACCTGGCCGAGACAGCGGCGTCACAGTTTGGAAACGAGATGGAAACTGGTCTTGACCATCAGGGAACGTTCTATCAGGCTGTGAGATAACGTTTTCTCCGGAGACTGGGTGCTCCGGCTCAGGCTCAAGGGAGCCCGCATGAGTCATCCCCGCCTGACGACAGGGAGAGCCGCAACCCGAGCCCTCCCAGGTGCCCCAGCCGCCCACCGAAAGGGGCGCAGTGGAGACAGTCGCCTGCACACCCGGCCGCGAGTCCGCTCACCTGCTCCGGGACGACTTGACGGCTGCTACGGCGCCCCAGACCAGCCCTGCGCCCCCGAGGTGGCGGCCCAGGCCGCCGCCGGCGGCGGATAAGACCGCGGCTCCGGTGCTCGCCAGGCCGGCTCGAATCACGGGTTGACCGGACACCAGGTAGCAGGAGTTCATCAACCAAAGGTCGCTGACCCAGCGTCCATCACATCTCCAAAGAGGGAGCATAAATGGCTCGTGGAAGATCGTTTAGGGGTTCGAGAAGCCGGTGGGCCCGGCCGTGGCTGCTGGCGGTGCTGGCGGTGGTGGTCGGGTCGCTGAGCGCGGCTGGCTGCAGCAGCAGCAGTAGTTCGCCGACCAGCACTACGACGAGCGCGCCGGTGTCGGGGACGTCGGCGGCGCCGGGGAACGCGACGTC
>JASIGD010000133.1 GCA_030045295.1 Streptosporangiaceae bacterium | reverse complement strand
TGCTGGGCCAGCTCGTCGACGCCGCGCTCCCAGGCGCGAGCCTCCTCGGGCAGGTCAGCCAGCGGCAGCGGCGCGTCAAGTATGTCCTCGACGCCCCGCAGCAGCGCCAGCGTGGCCTTCGGGCTGGGCGGCTGCGCCACGTAGTGCGGCACCTGCGCCCACAGGGAGACGGTGGGGATGCCCGCGCCGGTGCAGGCGTGCTGGAGCACCCCGATGATCCCGGTCGGGCCCTTGTAGTCGACCCGGCCCAGGCCGCCGACGGCCACGTCGGAGGCCAGCTTCGCGCTTGAAGAACCGACCGATACCGGCACGGGGCGGGTATGTGGCGCGTCGGCCAGCAGCGCGCCGAGCAGGATGACCAGCTCGACCCCGAGACCTTCGAGGCTGCGCACGATCTCCTCGCTGAACACGCGCCAGCGCATGTTCGGCTCGATACCGTGCACCAGGACCACGTCGCGGGAAAGCCCGGTCGGCGGGGTGGACCGGTCAGCGGGCTCGGCCCGCGCGAGCGAGATCCTTGTCGTCGGCCAGATCAGGCGCTTCGTCTGGCCGTCCTCGACCTCGATCACCGGCCGGTTGACCTGGAAGTCGTAGTAATCTTCGGGATCGATGGCGCCGATCGGGGTAGCCTGCCAGGCGATGCCCAGATGGTTGACCACTCCGCTGGCTGCCTCGCCTGCGTCGTTCCAGCCCTCGAACCCGGCGATGGCGACCGCAGAGGTGAGGTCGCCGATGCCGCTGAACTCTATGACCTCCACCTCCCAGCGCCGCGTCGCCGCGGCGAAGCGACATCAGGGGCTCCGGGGTTCGTGGGTTCATCCCCCGAGCCAGCACAGCTACAGACTACGTGGTCGGCTTTACTCGTTGGGTGACAGCACTGCGAAGAGGCTAATCTAGGGAGTCTTGGCCGTAGCCGCCGGACATGGGGGGCGCTGATGAGCACGCTACGAACCGCTTTGGCTGAGCGAGTGGTGGTAGCGGACGGTGCCATGGGCACCATGCTCCAGGCGAGCGACGCCACGCTCGATGATTTCGCCGGCTACGAGGGCTGCAACGAGATCCTGAACGTGACCCGGCCCGACATCGTGGCCGGCATTCACGAGGCCTACCTGGAAGCGGGCGCGGATTGCGTCACCACCAACTCGTTCGGTGCCAACCTGGGCAATCTTGGTGAGTACGACCTAGTCGACCGGATCGGGGAACTGTCCGAAGCGTCCGCCACGCTGGCCCGCCGGGCCGCGGACCGCTGGGCCGCGCCGGGGCGCCCGCGCTGGGTACTGGGCTCCATCGGTCCGGGCACCAAGCTGCCTACGCTCGGCCACACGACGTTCCGCGAGCTGCGCGACACGTACCAGGCCAACGCCGAGGGCCTGCTGCGCGGCGGCGCGGACGCGCTGATCGTCGAGACCTGCCAGGACCTGCTTCAGGCCAAAGCCGCCATTATCGGAGCTAAACGGGCGGTGGCTCACCTGTCTGCGGAGTCGCTGATCATCGCGCAGGTCACGATCGAGACGACGGGTTCGATGCTGCTCGGCAGCGAGATCGGCGCCGCGCTGACGGCCCTGGAGCCCCTCGGTATCGACATGATCGGGCTGAACTGCGCGACCGGCCCGGGCGAGATGAGCGAGCACCTGCGCTACCTGGCCGCCCACGCCAGGATCCCGATTTCCTGCGAGCCGAACGCCGGCCTGCCCGTGCTCACCTCGAGCGGCGCGCGCTACCCGCTGACCCCGGCGCAGCTGGCCGATGCCCACGACCGGTTCACCAGGGAGTTCGGCTTGTCGCTGGTGGGCGGCTGCTGCGGCACCACACCCGAGCACATCGCGGCGCTGGCGGACCGGGTGGCCGGTCGGCCGGCCACCCGGCGCAGACCGCGCCCCGAGCCCGGCGTGGCCTCGCTGTACGCCCACGTGCCGTTCCGCCAGGACACGGCGTTCCTGGCCATCGGCGAGCGGACCAACGCCAACGGATCCAAGGCGTTCCGCGACGCCATGCTGGAGGGCAGGTACGAGGACTGCGTGGCGATCGCGCGCTCGCAGACCAGGGACGGCGCCCACCTGCTCGACGTGTGCGTGGACTACGTGGGCCGGGACGGCGTCGACGACGTGCGGGAGGTGGTGGGCCGGCTCGCCACGGCCGCCACGCTGCCGCTGGTGCTCGACTCGACCGAGCCCGCGGTGATCGAGGCCGGGCTCGAGCTAACCGGAGGGCGCGCGGTCATCAACTCGGTTAACTACGAGGACGGGGACGGGCCCGACTCCCGTATCGCGCGGGTGATGCCGCTGGTGCGCGAGCACGGGGCGGCAGTGATCGCGCTCACCATCGACGAGCAGGGCCAGGCGCGGACCGCCGAGTGGAAGATCGCCGTGGCCGAGCGGCTGATCGGGGATCTGACCCGGAACTGGGGCATGCGGCTCGAGGACATCATCGTCGACTGCCTGACGTTCCCCATCGCCACCGGCCAGGAGGAGACCCGGCGCGACGCGATCGAGACGATCGAGGCGATCGCCGAACTGAAACGCCGTTACCCGGCCGTGCAGACCACCCTGGGCGTGTCGAACGTCTCCTTCGGCCTGAAGCCCGCGGCCCGCGCGGTGCTCAACTCGGTCTTCCTGGCCGAATGCGTCCGCGCGGGCCTGGATTCGGCGATCGTGCACGCCGCGCGGATCATGCCGATCGCCCGGATACCGGACGAGCAGCGGCAGGTGGCGCTGGACCTCGTCTACGACCGGCGGCGGGAAGGCTATGACCCGCTGGCCAGGCTGCTCGATCTGTTCGAAGGCGTCGACGCGGCCGGGCTCAAGGCGAGCAGGGCCGCGGAGCTGGCCGCGCTGCCGCTGTGGGAGCGGCTGAAGCGGCGGATCATCGACGGTGAGCGGGCCGGGCTCGAGGCGGACCTGGACGCCGCGCTGGAGCAGCGTCCTGCCCTGGAGATCGTCAACGACGTGCTGCTCGACGGGATGAAGACGGTCGGCGAGCTGTTCGGTTCCGGGCAGATGCAGCTGCCGTTCGTGCTGACCTCCGCCGAGGTGATGAAGGTTTCCGTGGCTTACCTCGAGCCGCACATGGAGCGAAGCGGCGAGGAAGGCAAGGGCACGATCGTGCTCGCGACGGTCAAGGGCGACGTGCACGACATCGGCAAGAACCTGGTCGACATCATCTTGTCCAACAACGGCTACGAAGTCGTCAATATCGGCATAAAACAGCCTATTTCATCCATCGTGGCGGCGGCGGATGAGAACGACGCGGACGTCATCGGGATGTCCGGGCTGCTGGTCAAGTCCACCGTGGTCATGCGGGACAACCTCGCCGAGCTGAACCTGCGGGGCCTGGCCGGGCGCTGGCCGGTGCTGCTCGGCGGCGCCGCGCTCACCCGCGCCTACGTGGAGCAGGATCTGGCCGCACTGTTCGACGGCGAGGTCAGGTACGCCAGGGACGCGTTCGAAGGGCTGCGCCTGATGGACGCCGCGATGGCCGTCAAGCGTGGTGAGGAAGGGGCGAAGCTGCCGGAGCTGAGAACCCGCCGGGTACGCCTCAAGGACGCCGGGGGCGCCAAGGACGCCCCGGCCGCTGAAGCCAGGGCTCGTTCGGACGTAAAAAACGACCTGCCGGTACCTGACGCGCCATTCCTCGGTACCGAGGTGATCAAGGGCGTCCCGCTCGGCGACTACGCCGCTTACCTGGACGAACGGGCGCTGTTCATGGGCCAGTGGGGTCTCAAGCCAACCCGCGGGGCGCGCGGGGGAGCCTCTTATGAGGAGCTGGTGGAAAGCGAGGGCCGGCCGCGGCTTCGCATGTGGCTGGAGCGCGTGCAGACCGAAGGGCTGCTCGAGGCGGCCGTGGTCTACGGGTACTTCCGCTGCGTGAGCTCGGGCAACGACCTGATCGTCCTCGGTCCGGACGGGGTGACCGAGCTCGAGCGGTTCACCTTCCCCAGGCAGCGGCGCGACCGGCGGCTGTGCCTGGCCGACTTCTTCAAGCCGCAGGACTCGGGGCAGACGGACGTGGTGGCGTTCCAGCTCGCGACGATGGGACCCCGGATTTCGGTGGCGACCGGCGAGCTGTTCGCCAAGAACGCCTACCGCGACTACCTGGAGCTGCACGGGCTGTCCGTCCAGCTCACCGAGGCGCTGGCCGAATACTGGCACACGAGGGTCCGGCGCGAGCTCAACATCGCCGGCTCGGATCCCGACGACCTGGCCGGCTTCTTCCGCGTCGACTACCGCGGGGCGCGGTACTCCTTCGGCTACCCGGCCTGCCCGGACCTGGCCGACCGGGCCAAGCTGGTGCGCCTGCTCGAGCCGTCCCGCATCGGCGTCGAGCTGTCAGATGAGATGCAGCTGCATCCCGAGCAGTCCACCGACGCGATCGTGGTGCATCACCCCGAGGCGAAGTACTTCAGCGTTTGATGACCCGCGCTGACCGAGCCGCGGTGCTGTTCGACATGGACGGGCTGCTGATCGACTCCGAGCCACTGTGGCTGGCGGCCGAGACGGCGGTCATGGCCCGGCTCGGCGCGGACTGGACCGAGGCGGACCAGGTCCAGCTGCTCGGCGGCAGCCTGGAACGGACGGTACGTTACCTGCTCGCGAAGGCGACCAAGCCCGCTCCGCCGGAGGTGATCGGCGAGTGGCTGATGTCCGATATCGCCGAGCGCGTCCGCCGCTGCGGAGTGCCCGTCCGGCCTGGCGCGCGCAAGCTGCTCGCCGCGGTCGCGCAGGCCGGGCTGCCGAGCGCCCTGGTGACCTCGTCCGAGCGCCGGTTCATGAACGCGGTGCTGGCCGGCACCGGCCTGCGCTTCGACGTGCTGGTGTGCGCCGACGACGTAACCGCCACCAAACCCGATCCTGAACCGTACCTGCTCGCGGCCAAGCTGGTCGGCGTGCCCCCAGGCGACTGCTTCGCCCTGGAGGATTCGCCCAACGGCGTGGCGTCCGCGCAGGCCGCCGGTTGCCGGGTCATCGCGGTGCCCTCCCTCGTGCCGATCAGCCCGGCACCAGGCCGGATCGTGGTCAGCTCCCTGCTCGACCTGCGGGCGGACGCTGCCGGCGTGTCGCCGCGGCCGGCCTGCGACCCGGGCCGGACCCGGTGAATCCGGGGGCTAGCCCCAGAGCCGGCGGTCCCGACACCACTTAGACTTCAGGTAGAACTCGCGGGGAGGTGCGCATGTCCACCTACGACAAGATCGCCTGGCTGCCGCTGTGCGGAGGGCTGACCGGGCTCGGCCTTGTGCTGAGCTTCATCGTCATGCGGCGGCGCGGCCTGGGCTCGGGGCTGCGCGCGGCGGCGTGGTCGCTGCTGCCGCTGGCCGCGTACCTGACCGGCGCGATCGAGATGTTCTGGAAGATGGGGGCCGCCATCGGGGACTTCGCCAAGGGTTTCGTGTTCTCGACCGAGGTGTGGGCCGGGATCGCGCTGACCGGGCTGGCGGTGGTGTTGTTCGTGGTGTCGGGTCCGCTGCGGCGGCGCAGCGTACAGCAGGGCAAGCCCCGGCCTGCCGCCGGGCAGGCGACGGGCGCGAAGGGAACGCTGCCGGCCGCGGCCGGCGCGGCGCTGGCCACCCGGCCGGACCCCAGAACATCGGCTGCGCCGGCTAAGGCCCGAAAGGGCGCCAAGGCCGACGACGATGACGACGATCTGGGGGACGTCGCGGACATCCTGCGCCGCCACGGCATCACCTGACGGCTCGCGGTGACATCGCCGGACGGCCCGCCCGGCCGGCGCCGGACGGCCGGGGGCATCTGCCGCGGACATCTTGCATCGTTACGGCATCAGCTCAGATGTTTTTTAGTCACAATCGCGCCACGACGACGGTTTTCCTCTGGATTTCGGCGACAGAAGCGCACAGTCTCTCGTTCTAAGCAATGATCAGCAAAGGCGGGGCCGCCCGACGGTGTCCTTGCTCGCTTCATCTCGCCATCAAGAGGAACATGCCCATGATCAGTGCGCCCAAGCGTTTCGGTGGACTCGCAGCGGCGGTGCTGGCCGCCACGGCGCTCGCCGCGTGCAGCTCATCGTCGTCGTCGTCCCCCACAGCGGCCAGCACAGGAAAGCCCGTCTACGGCGGCACGCTGCACATCGTCTCCGCAGCCGGCCCCGACCACATCGACACCGTGCCCGCGTATTACACCGTGGACTACCAGCTCGAGCGCGCCTACACCAGGCAGCTCGTGCAGTACCCGACCGAGCCCGCCACCAGCACCTCCAGCGCAGCCTGGACGGCGACGACCACGCCGGTCGCAGACGTGGCGACCGTGGTGCCGACGGTCGCCAATGGCGGGATCACCAACGGCGGGAAGACCTACACGTTCCACATCAAGCCGGGCGTGGACTGGAATTCGAGCCCGGTGCGGCAGGTCACCTCCCAGGACTTCCTGCGCGAGTTCAAGGCGTTCTGCAACCCGGTCAGCCCGGTCGGCAACGAGACCTACTACGAGTCCGCGATCGCCGGGTTCACCACGTACTGCAACGCGGAGACCGCGTACTTCGCGAACGCCAAGGCGCACCCGCCGACCGCGGCGAACATCGCGAACTTCCAGAACACCAACAGCATCTCCGGGATCACCACGCCGAACTCGATGACGATCCAGTTCACGCTGAACTCGGCGATCAGCGACTTCCTGTACATGCTGGCCATGCCGTTCGCCTCGGCCCGGCCGGTGGAGTACGACAGTTACGTGCCGAACAGCCTGCAGCTGGACCAGCACACCCTGTCCGACGGGCCGTACGAGATCAAGACCTACACTCCCGGCAAGTCGATCACGATGGTCAGGAACCCGGCGTGGAAGCAGTCCACCGACCCGCTCCGGCACGACTACGTGAACGAGATCGTGGACACGCTCGGCATAACCTCCGCCCAGACCCAGCTGTCCGACCTGCAGGCCGGCACCCAGGACGTGATCGACAGCGACACGCCGATCAACCCGTCGTCGATTCCGTCGCTGGTGGCCTCGCACGTCTCCAACTTCGTGATCTGGCCGGACCCGGACCTGTTCCCGTACATCGCGTTCAACCTGCGCAGCCCGGACGCGGGCGGCGCGGCGGGCAAGCTGCTGGTGCGCCAGGCCGTCGAGTACGGCCTGGACAAGGCGGCCGTGGTCAAGGCCATCGGCGGTCCCGACGTCGCCTCGGTCACCAACACCGTGATCCCGCCGGGCAACGTCGGGTACGTGGACTACAACCTGTACCCCAGCGCCAACTCGCAGGGCAACACGGCCATGTGCAAGACGGACCTGACCAAGGCCGGCTACCCGCACGGCGTGACGCTGACCTACGTGTACCCGAACGACTCGTCGGACACCCGGATGTTCACCGCGATCCAGGCGTCGCTGGCGACCTGCGGGATCACGCTGAACGGTAAGCCAGAGCCGGGCTCGGAGTGGGTCGTCTTCCTGGGCAACGCGCCGAACAGCAACAAGGCGGGCCAGTGGGACATGGGCCAGGCCATCTGGTTCCCCGACTGGTTCGGCAACAACGGCCGTACCGTGATCCAGGCGCTGTTCGCCGGCCCGAACTGCGTGCTCAACACGGTCAACTACGGGTGCTACAACAACGCGACCGTGAACTCGCTGATCACCAAGGCCGAGAATGCTCCCTCGCTGACCGCGGCCGGGAACTACTGGCACCAGGCCGACATGCAGATCATGTCGGACGCGGTCATCGTGCCCATCATGAGCCAGGACATCGCGGTGTACTCCAGCTCGCGGGTCAGGGGCATCGCCTCCAACGGCCAGACTTACCCGACGGCGATCTTCGCGCCGAACATCGGCGCGCCTGACATCACCGCCCTCTGGCTGGCCGGCAGCTGAGCCAACCGGCGAAGGCTGCCGTCGAGGGACCACGCGGTGGTCCGGCCGGGAACGCTGCGTTCCCGGCCGGACCTGCGTAGCGGTATTCAACATCGTGTGCGACGCTTACCATGACAGCCGCGTGCGACGTCGCACCGCTGGCTCGGTCCGGCCGGAGGGATGGCAGTGACCCTGCTTGACGTAGCCGACCTGACCGTCAGCTTTCCCACCGCTGACGGCGTGGTCAAGGCAGTTCGCGGCGTGTCGTTCAGCGTCGATACCGGGCGCACGCTCGGCATCGTCGGCGAGTCCGGCAGCGGCAAGACGGTCCTGACCCAGACCCTGCTCGGGCTGACCCCCGGCGCCGACGTATCGGGCCGCGCCACCTTCGACGGGACCGACCTGCTGCAGCTCAGCGACAACGACATGCGGAACTTCCGCGGCGCCCGCATCTCGGTGGTCTTCCAAGACCCGCTGACTAGCCTGCATCCGCTGTACAAGGTCGGGTGGCAGATCGCCGAGATGATCCGGGCTCACGACAAGTCCGTCTCCAAGAAAGATGCCTCCCAGCGGGCCGTCGATCTTCTGGGCCGGGTCGGGATTCCCCGCCCGGAGCAGCGCGTCAACGACTACCCGCACCAGTTCTCCGGCGGCATGCGGCAGCGGGCGATGATCGCGATGGCGCTGGCCCTGTCGCCTCAGCTCATCATCGCGGACGAGCCGACCACGGCGCTTGACGCCACCGTACAGGCCCAGATCCTCGACCTGCTGCTGCGCCTGCAGCAGGAATCCGGCACCGCGCTGATCATGATCACCCATGATCTCGGCGTGGTGGCGGACATCGCGGACGACGTCATGGTCATGTACGCCGGAAGGGCCGCGGAGAAGGCGCCCAAGCGGGACATCTTCTACGCGCCGCACCACCCGTACACAAAGGGATTGCTGGAGTCGATCCCGAATAGTTCCGCCGCCGGCGACCGGCTGCGGCCGATCCCCGGACAGCCGCCGAGCCTGATCAACCTGCCGGCGGGCTGCAAGTTCCACCCGCGGTGCGGGTACGTGCTCGACCGGTGCCTGACCGAGGAGCCGGGGCTGCGGCCGGTCAGCCAGGACGGCTACCACAGCTCGGCGTGCTGGCTCCCGGTCCAGGCGGCCGGCCTCGGCGAGCAAGCCGAGGAAGTGCGGGCCGAGACGGTACGCGAGGGCCGCGGCGAGGCGGCCGCCGAGGTCTTCGAAGCCGAGATCGCCGGGATCTCGGGTTCCGAGGGGAGCGTGGCCGGGTGAGCGCCTCGCCAGTTAACCCGGGCACGGACGCGGGCGACGACGTGCTGGTCCGCGTCGAGAACCTGGTGAAGTACTTCCCGGTCCGCGCGGGCGGCCTGGTCCGGCGGACGGTCGGCCAGGTCCAGGCGGTTGACGACGTGTCCCTGTCTATCCCGCGCGGCACGACCCTCGGCCTGGTCGGCGAGACCGGCAGCGGCAAGTCCACGCTCGCCCGCTGCGTCGCGGGCCTGATCCCGGTGACCTCGGGCCGGGTGACCTTCGACGGCCGCGACATCACGAACCTGTCCCGCCGGGCCATGCGCCCGATACGGCGGGAGATCCAGATGATCTTCCAGGACCCGTACAGCTCGCTGAACCCGCGGCGCCGGGTCGGCTCGATCATCGGCGACCCGTTCGCGATCCACAAGACCGCGACCGGGGCCGCGCGCAAGCAAGCGGTGCAGGAGCTGATGGAGCGCGTCGGGCTCAACCCGGAGCACTACAACCGGTTCCCCGCCGAGTTCTCCGGCGGGCAGCGGCAGCGCATCGGGGTCGCCCGCGCGCTCGCGCTGCGGCCGCAGCTGATCATCTGCGACGAGCCGGTATCCGCGCTCGACGTGTCGATCCAGGCGCAGGTGCTGAACCTGCTCGCCGACCTGCAGCGCGACTACGGTCTGACCTACCTGTTCATCGCGCACAACCTCGACGTCGTCCGGCACGTCAGCGACTCGGTGGCGGTCATGTACCTGGGCCGCATCGGCGAAGTGGGACCGAAGGAGCCCCTCTACCGCGCGCCGCGGCATCCGTACACCGCGGCGCTGCTGTCCGCCGCGCCGGCTGCCGACCCGGATGCGGTGGCCAGCCGGCAGCGGATCATCCTGACCGGGGACGTGCCGTCCCCGATCGACCCGCCTTCCGGCTGCCGGTTCCACCCACGCTGCCCCAAGGCGCAGCAGCTGTGCGCCCAGACCGAACCCCAGCTCGAGGTGAAGGCGGGCGACGCCGCCGCCCACCTGACCGCCTGTCACTTCCCCGTCGAGGCGGGCGAGAACCTCGCCACCGCAGGCAGGAGCGAATTGTCATGAGCATAGGCGGGCTTGAGGTCGAGGGGCGGGAGGCACTAGAGGCTGAGGCGGCACTGGATTCCGCCAATGTCGAGGGGCGGAGTCAGTGGCAGCTGACCTGGCGGCGGCTGCGGCGCGACAAGGTGGCGATGATCGCGCTGACCTTCATCGTGATCATGGTCGTGCTGGCTATCGCCGCGCCCGTATTCGTCGCGATCACCCACCACCCGCCCAACATCGCGTACCCGAACACCGGCGAGACGGCGGCCGGGAACCCGGTGCCTCCCGGCACCGCCGGGTTCTGGCTGGGAACCGACGGCACCGGACGTGACCTGTTCATCCGGATCCTGTACGGCGCGCGTATCTCACTGTTCGTCGGCTTCGTCACGACCGCGATCGGCACGGTGGCGGGGGTGGTGGTCGGCCTCATCGCCGGCTACTTCGGCGGGATCGTCGACAACGTGCTGGCCCGGTTCACCGACGCCGTGCTCGCGTTCCCTTACGTGGTGCTCGCGCTCGCTCTCGCGGTGGTGCTCGGCCCGAGCCTGCAGGTGATCATCGCGGTGATCGCGTTCTTCTCCTGGGCCGCCATCGCCCGGATCGTCCGCGGCCAGACGCTGTCGATCAAGGAGAAGGAATACATCGAGGCGGCCAGGTCGCTGGGGGCCGGCCCGTTCCGGATCATGGCTCTCGACATCCTGCCCAACCTGCTGGCGCCGGTGCTCGTGCTCGCCACCTTGTACATCCCGACCGCCGTCGTGTTCGAGGCCACGCTCTCCTACCTGGGCCTCGGCATCCAGCCGCCCACGGCGAGCTGGGGGAACATCCTGGCCGACGCGGAGAACTTCTACCAGGTGGCCTGGTGGTACATCGTGTTCCCGGCGGCGGCGCTGCTCCTCACCACGCTCGCGTTTAACCTGCTCGGCGACGGAATCAGGGACGCGATGGACCCGCGCACCGAGCGGGTTTTCGCCGCCGGCCGTAACCGGGGACGCCGCCGGCGGCGCGGCAAGCGGCAGACGCTCGCCGACGCCGACGGCAGCGGGTTGGTGTCTTCCGTTCCGCCGGCGGGGAGCAGCTGATATGGCGTTCATCGGTTTCCTGATCCGGCGCATCCTCACCGGCGTCGTGGTGATCTGGCTGGTCGCCACCGGCGCGTTCTTCTTGTTCTTCGCCCGCCCGGTAACCACGGTCGCGCACCAGCTGGCGGGCCGGGAGGCGACCCCGCAAATCATCGCCGAGGTGATCAGGAACCTCGGCCTCAACCAGCCGGTCATGGTGCAGTACTGGCACTTCATCGACAACCTGCTGCACGGGGACCTCGGTTTCTCCTACTACACCGGCGAGTCGGTCAACACCATGCTGAAGCAGGACCTGCCGCCTACCGTCTCCCTCGTGATCGGCGGCATGGTCCTCTGGCTGATCGTCGGGCTGGGCGTCGGCATCCTCAGCGCCACCAGGCCGCGCAGCCTGTTCGACCGGTCCGCCACGGTCGCGGTGCTGGTCGGCCTGTCGATGCCGGTGTTCGTCGTCGGCGAGCTGCTGATCCTGTTCGTGTTCGTGCCGCTCAACGAGCACGGGTTCCACTGGATCCAGACCAGCTACGCCGGGATAACGCAGGGCGTCCTCACCTGGATGGGGCAC
>JASIGD010000132.1 GCA_030045295.1 Streptosporangiaceae bacterium | reverse complement strand
GGATGCTCAGGCCGCCCGCTGCCATGAGCATGCCAGTCGGGACCAGGGGCCGGGGTCCGACCCGCGGCATCAGAACCCCGCTGGATATCGTGGACGCCGCTACGATCGCCGCGACCATCGGCAGGAAGGCCAGGCCGGACTTGACCGGCGAGTAGGCCAGGGTCAGCTGCAAGTAGTAGGTCAGGAACAAGAAGATCCCGAACACGCCGATGGCGGACAGCCCGATGGCCAGGTATGCGCCGCCCCGGAAGCGGTTAAGGACAATCGGCAGTGGCAGCAGCGGATGCGCGGCTCGCGTCTCGACCAGCACGAACACGGCCAGCAGGACCACTCCGGCCGCGAGCAGCACGAGGGTCGTCGGCGCGCCCCAGCCCGCGGTGTCGGCCTCGGACAGCCCGTACACCACCGACACCAGCCCGGCCACCACCAGGATCGTTCCCGGCCAGTCGATGTGCACGCTTGGATCACGGGGGTGGCTGGCCAGCAGCCGCACCGCGCCTGTGACCGCGACAACCGCCAGGACGACGTTGACGTACAGGCACCACCGCCAGGACAGGTACTCGGTCAGCAACCCGCCCAGCAGCAACCCCACCGCCCCGCCCGCTCCGGCGATGGCACCGTAGACGCCGAATGCCTTGCCGCGCTCGGCCGGGTCGGTGAACGTCACGGCTAGCGTGGACAGCGCGGCCGGGGCCAGCATCGCGCCGAACGCCCCCTGCGCACCGCGGCCGATCACCAGCATCGCAAAACCGGTCGCCGCGCCGCCCAGCGCCGAGGCCGCGGCGAAGCCCACCAAGCCGATGATCAGCATCCGCCGCCGTCCGACCAGATCCGACAGCCGACCGCCGAGCAGGAGTAGGCTCCCGAAGGCCAGTGAGTAAGCCGTCACCACCCATTGCCGGTCGGCGTTGGAGAACGCCAGGTCACGCTGGGCTGAGGGCAGCGCGATGTTCACGATCGTGGCGTCCAGCACCACCATCAGCTGCGCCAGCCCCACCACGCCGAGAATCCACCAGCGCCGGGCCGACTCTGGAGCCACGTCGGACGTCCCAGCCCGCTCCGACAGGGCAACATCCGCCGGCTCGCTCATTCCTGGAGCCTACGTCCGGGCAAGAAGGTTGAGGAAGGCTGCCTGCTCTTCGCCGGCGGCTCGCCGAGCGGCGAGAGTGGCACGCCACGTCTCGAACGCGAGCGCGCATCGGCGGCAGTGATCGCCAGGACTTTTGCGGCGTGGCCTCCTAGAGTCAGGTGGATGGCGACACCTCCGGCTCGTTCCGTAACGAAGTCTGTGACGATTGACCGGCCCGCCGCGGAAGTCCACGCGTTTCTCGCTGACCCGACGAACTGGCCGCGGTGGGCCATCATTAACGTCCTGGCCGTCGAACCGGGCGATGACCCAGGCTGGTGGAAGCTGAGCACTCCCGACGGGCCTGCGGAGTTCCGCATCCACGCCGACGCCAAGACGGGCATCGTCGATCATGATTTCCGAGATGAGACCAAGGAAGTCGCGAGGGTGCCGGCCCGGGTGGTCGGTAACGGGCGCGGGGCCGATTTCCTGATGACCGTCACCCAACCGCCTGGATTGAGCGACGCTATCTTCGAGGGACTGCTCAGGTCTGTCGAGACCGAACTGGCTACCCTCAAGATGATCCTGGAATCCACCCTCCCTCTCTCACACGACCTGTGATGGTATGAGCGACCCTGATTAATCCGCAGGTTGGTTAGGCGGTCTTTGACCGATTCTCAGGCGTCCCGCAGGCTAGCTGGCGCCGTCTCAAAAGAGATGTCATGGGCGATGAGCGGTCGTTCAGAAGCTGCCCTGGTCGCGTAGTCATCGGGCCAGGCCGAACGAGAACGGCTCCTCCCGCATTCGCACCCGAACGGCCCACGCCGACCACCCCGCCCTGGTAGGCCCAAGCCCACCTCTGATAGGGGTCGCAGGCCCCTGGCCGCCTCCGGTTGCGACAGCCAGGATAGGAGCAGGACGGGCGGAAAGGAGTCTGGGGTCATGCTTTTCGCGGTTGTACTGGCACTGACGATCGGGGGCATTGCGTCCATCTTGACGCGGGAGTCGCAGTGGGGTCCGCGCCCGGATGGCCTGCGGGGGCGCATCCAGGCCCGCGGCTGGGGTCTGCTGCTACTGCCCGTCGCGATGGCGGCCGCCGTGATGGCCGGCGGCGCTGACGGGCTTATCCCGGCCGAGCTCGGCATCGCGGCCCTGGCCATCGTCTTCGCCCCGAAGCTGGCGGCCAAGCTGGTGCCCTACGGCGTGCTCGGGCTGGCCGTTTTCGGGGTCATGCTGGCCAAGACGTACCGCGACGGGAACACCAGTCGGGTCCAGTACCTGTTCGTGCACGCGGGTCCGGGAGCCTGGGGCGCCGGGCTGGTACTGGCCGAGGTCGGGGTCCTGTTCGTGGTCGGCCTGTGGCTGCTGGTGCGGCTGGGCGCGCCGGGCGCCGAGCTGGTCCGGTTGCTGACGGGGCGCTGGCTGCACCGCGGGCGCGGCGGGATCTCAGCCGCCCACGGGCTGCTCTTGATCCCGGTCGCAGGCCTGGTCATGCTGCTGCTGGGACCCGCCAACTGGTTCGGCATCCAGGCGGTCGACAAGCTCGACGCAGGCCTCATCGACCTGGCCATGGCTACGGCTGCACTGGTACTGATCTTCCGGTCGCGGGCCTGGGCCGCGACGCTGGCCGTGGCGGGCCTGCTGGTCCTCGGCGCCTACGGCTGGCTGATCGTGGTGTTCTGGCCCGCGGTGCCCGGATTCGCGTACGGCGCCGCCGACCTACACAACAGCCCGGCGCCCACGCCGCTGTGGGCCGACGCCCTGGAAGGCTCCGTCCTGCTGGCCCTGGGCCTGTGGCTGGTGCCGCGGGTGATGCGCCACTACCTGGCCGACCCGCCCGACCTGGAGCTCGTGGCCCGGGCCCAGCAGCTGACCAATCGGGTGCAGACGCTGACCCAGACCCGCCGCGACGCGGTGGACACCGCGGCCGCGGAACTGCGCCGCATCGAACGAGACCTGCACGATGGAGCCCAGGCTCGTCTTGTCGCGCTTGGCATGAGCCTGCAGGCGGCCGAACGGCTGTTCCCGACCAGCCCGGAGGCGGCGCTCGCGCTGGTGGCCGAGGCCAAGGAGTCCTCCTCTCGCGCCCTGACCGAGCTGCGCGACCTGGTGCGCGGCATCTACCCGCCGGTGCTCGCCGACCGCGGACTGGCCGACGCCATCCGCGCGCTGGCGCTGGACGCGCCGCTGCCCGTCGCGCTCGACATGGACCTGCCCGGCGAGGTCGAGCTGCCGGTCGCCTCGGCCGTGTACTTCTCGGTGGCCGAGGCGCTGGCTAACGCGGCCAAGCACGCACACGCCCGGAGCGTCCGGATCCAACTGGGCCACGCCGCAGGCATGCTGCGCGCGCAGGTCACCGACGACGGCTGGGGCGGCGCCGACCCGGCCCAGGGCACCGGGCTGGCCGGGATGGAACGCAGGCTGGCCGCGTTCGATGGCATCCTGGCGGTGAACAGCCCGCCGGGCGGCCCGACCATCGTCGTCATCGAGGTACCGTGCGCATTGTCATCGCCGAAGACCTCTACCTGCTGAGAGAGGGCCTGGTCCGGCTGCTTTCCGCGCACGGCTTCGAGATCGCCGCCGCGGTGGCCAGCGCCCCGGAACTGCTCCAAGCGCTGCTCGAGCAGCGCCCTGACGTGGGCATCGTGGACGTCCGGCTGCCGCCCACGCACACCGACGACGGGCTGCGCGCGGCCCTGCGGGCCCGCGTCCAGGTACCCGGCCTGCCGGTGCTGATTCTCTCGCAGTACGTAGAGCAGCTCTACGCCCGCGAGCTGCTGGCCGACCAGGCCGGCGCCGTCGGCTACCTACTCAAGGACCGGGTATTCAACGACGAGGCATTCACCGCGGCCATCCGCACCGTGGCCGCGGGCGGCACCGTGGTCGACCCCGAGGTGGTCCGCAAGCTGATGATCCGGCGCTCCCGCACCGAGCCAGTGGCCCGGCTGACCCCCAGGGAACGCGAGGTGCTCGCGCTGATGGCCGAGGGCCGGTC
>JASIGD010000016.1 GCA_030045295.1 Streptosporangiaceae bacterium | reverse complement strand
GGCCGCGGACAGCTGCGCGACCACCGCGTCCTGCCCGGTGAGCTCGGCGAAGAACCCGCTCATGAGCCTTCGCCCGACTGGCGGTCACCGGGCTGCGGGGGAGCGGTCAGGATTTCCTCTTTCACCGCGGGAAAATCACCCGTCGGCGCTTCGGCGACCGAAGGGACCGGGTCGGGAAGCACGCCACGGATCCGGTCCTGGATGTCCCGGGTGATCTCGTCCTGCGGGCGGTCCGCGTCGAGCACGAGGTAGCGCGCGGGCTCGGCGCGGGCCAGCGCGAGGAACTCGGCCCGGACCCGCTGGTGGAATTCTGCGGGCTCAGCTTCCAGCCGGTCCGCCGAGCGCGTGCGCCGCCGAAGCCCGGCGATGGGATCCATGTCCAGCAGCACGGTGAGGTCGGGGGTGCGCCCGCCGGTCGCCCGCGAGTTGAGGCTGGCGATCTCCTCCACCGGCAGGCTCCGGCCCGCGCCCTGATAGGCCAGCGAGGAGTCCACGTACCGGTCGGTGATGACGATCTCGCCCCGGTCCAGCGCGGGCTTGATGACCGAGGCGACGTGCTCGGCGCGGTCGGCGGCGTACATGAACGCCTCGGTCCACGGCGACATGCCGGCGTGCTTGGTGTCCCGGAGCAGCGCGCGCAGCCGCATCCCGATCTTCGTCGCGCCGGGCTCGAACGTGGTCTCCACCTCATAGCCGAGGCCGCGCAGCCAGATCGCGGTGAGCCTGGCCTGCGTGGTCTTGCCGGAGCCCTCGCCGCCTTCGAAGGCGATCAGCAGCCCGGGCGGAGCGGGAGACGGCGCGTTCCCGTTGGGGTGCACCGTCTCCTGGGCGGGCGCGAACGCCGCGCCCCTGATCGCCGCCAGCAGGTCCTGCCGCAGCGGCACGCCCTTGCGGTCGTCCATCTGCCGGTAGGAGCTGATCCCGAGCAGGGCGGCGATGACCGCGGCCAGCAGGATCACCACGTTGTAGCCGACCGAGGTGTACACGATGTTGCCGATCTTCACGTTCCCCGACCCGCTTACGCCGGCGATCAGCTTGGTGAAGGCGGCCGACAGGAACGGCACGACGGCGATGACCAGGAACAAGATGACCTGGATGGAGGACTGGAAGAAGGCGAAGACCCGGCCGCGGGTGTCGTCGTCCACCTCCAGCCCCACGATCGTGAAGCCGGTCGAGTACGCGATCCCGGACAGCGCGCCGATCAGCACCACCAGCACGACGACCACGCCCAGGTTCGGGACCAGCGCGATGAGCGCGAGCGGCACCGCGGCCGCCGCGATCGACAGGCCGAACAGCCGGCGCAGGCTGAACCCGCGGGTCAGCCGCGGGCCGACGACCATGCCGAGCGCCATCCCGACGAAGATCGCGGCGAACACCAGGCCCCAGCCGGCGCTCCCGCCGTGCAGCGTGGCGGTGATGTAGATATAGCCCAGGCCCACCACCACGCCGGCCGCGACGAACCCACCGACCATCCCGAGCATCAGGCCGCGCACCACCGGGCTGTGGCCGATGAACCGCCACCCCTCCCAGATCGACCTGGCGGTGGACGGCACGGCGATCGTGTCGCTGGCGTGCCGCTTGGGAATCTGGCGGATGAAGTAGACGGTGAGCGCGGAGATGAAGTACGAGGCGGCGTTGATGTACAGCGCCAGGTCCACGTTGCTGGCGTGGAACAGCCCCGTGGCGCGGCTGACGCCCTCGCTGATCAGCGCCAGCACGCTGAACAGGGCGGCCGCGAGCGGCGCGGTCGCGTAGGTGCCGACCAGGCTGAGCTGGTTGGCCCGCTCCAGCTTGTCCTTCGGCACGAGGTTCGGGATCGACGCGGAGGTGGCCGGGCTCCAGAACTGGGTGGTGACGCCGGCCAGGAACTTGGCCAGGTAGATCCAGGTCAGGTTCGGGAAGATCGGGATGGACAGGAACAGCAGACCGCGGATCACGTCGCCGGTGATCATCGTCATCCGGCGGTCCAGCCGGTCCGCCACCGCGCCGCCCAGCGGCCCGAACAGCAGCGCGGGCAGCAGCGTGACCAGCCACACGCCGCCGACGGCCGAGGCCTTGGCCGCGTTGCCGCCGCTGGTCAGCGAAGGCGCCAGCGCGGTGAGGGCCACGATGCTCAGCCAGTCGCCGAGGCTGGACAGGGACAGCGCGACCCACAGCCGCCGGAACGGCTTGATCGACAGTACGCCCGGCTCATGGGCATGATGGCGCCGGGCGGCGCCGCGCCCAGGCTCCCCCCGGTCGGCACCGCCTTTGCGGGCTGCGGCGCGGAAGTTCACGGCGTAAAGCGTATCGGCACTGCTGGCCGCATAGCGGTCTAGTCCTTGATCGTGATTTTAGGCTCAGCTTTCAGGTGCAACTCCCCGTGGGTACCACGAAAGATCAAGATCTTTTTGACGCCGAACGGGCCGTGGTGGCAGTTTTCTTCCGTGTCTTGCCGGCCCGGGTGGTGCTGGCCCGGCGCGCCGGCGGCGGTGCCGCACGCCGGTCGGCCAGCAGCTCCGCGGCGCGCTGGACGGTGACCGACGCGACGTCGTCGCCCTTGCGCAGCGAGGCGTTGGTCTCGCCGTCGGTGACGTAGGGACCGAACCGGCCGTCCTTGATCACCATCGGCCTGCCGGTCGCCGGGTCCTCGCCGAGTTCCCGCAGCGGCGGCGCTGCGGCGCGGGCGCCGCGGCCGCGGGTCTTCGGCTGGGCGAACAGCTCCTTGGCCTCGGCCAGGGTCAGCGTGAACAGCTGGTCCTCCGAGTCCAGCGACCGGCTGTCCGAGCCTTTCTTCGCGTACGGCCCGTACCTGCCGTTCTGCACGGTGACCTGCTCGCCGTCCAGCTCGCCGAGGACCCGCGGCAGGGTCAGCAGGCGCAGCGCGTCGTCCAGCGTGACCGTGTCCAGCGACATGGACTTCAGCAGCGACGCGGTCCTGGGCTTGGCCGTGGCCGGAGCGTCGTCGCCGAGCCGTTCGGTCACGTAGGGCCCGAACCGCCCGGCCTTCGCCACCAGCGCGTGCCCGGTGCCGGGGTCGGTACCCAGCACCACCTCGCCGTTCGGCTGGTTGAAGAGCTCTTCGGCCCGTTCGACCGTCAGCTCGTCCGGTGCCATGTCCTCGGGGACGTTCACCCGCTGGCCGTCGCGTTCCAGATAAGGGCCGTACCGGCCGACCCTGACGACGATGTCGGAGTCGGCCAGCGGGAACGAGCTGACGTCTCGCGCGTCGATGTCGCCGATGCCGCCGACCAGGGACTTAAGTCCGCGGTCACCGCCGGCGCCGAAGTAGAACCGGCGCAGCCACGGCACCCGCTCGGCCTCGCCGCGGGCGATCTCGTCCAGGACGTCTTCCATCCGCGCGGTGAACTCGTAGTCGACCAGCTGGCCGAAGTGCCGCTCGAGCAGGGTGACGACGGCGAAGGCCAGGAACGACGGGACCAGCGCCGTGCCCTTCTTGAACACGTAGCCGCGGTCCAGGATCGTGCCGATGATGCTCGCGTACGTGGACGGCCGCCCGATCTCCCGGTCTTCGAGCTCCTTCACCAGCGACGCCTCGGTATACCGGGCCGGCGGCCTGGTGGAGTGCTCGGCGGG
>JASIGD010000131.1 GCA_030045295.1 Streptosporangiaceae bacterium | reverse complement strand
TGCGAATCGCCCGCGGCCGGTGCCGCCGGATCGTGCAAGGCGACGGAGCCGCCCTGCCGTTCGCCGACGGCACGTTCCCAGCCGTGCTGACCGTATGGATCTCGACCGATGTCGATGACTTCGGAGCGGTCCTGGCGGAGGCCGCGCGGGTGCTGACCCCCGGTGGGGTGCTGGTCTTCTACGGGGCCCATCCCTGCTTCAACGGGCCTCACGTCCAATGGACGGACGACGGCGGGGTTCTCGCGCACTCCACCTATCGTCAGCGTGGATGGCATCAACAATCGCCGTGGTGGGGAATCTACGTCCGCCGGCGAGTCGGAATGCGCCATCACCCGCTGGCCGAACTGCTCAACGCCTTCATCACCGCGGAACTGACTATGGAGCACATAGCCGAGTTCGGTGATCGCACCGTCCCCACCATCCTGGCCGTCCGCGCCCGCAAGCGCGGCCGGCCAGGATAAATTGCCATGTCATTTTGGTGAGAAAACCTCAGTGTGCCGTCCAGATGGTGGCACGTGAACAATTCACAGTCTGCCGGGGAGATGGCCCAGCCCGAGAGTCCTACACGGCCCGGTAGGGGAAAGCGCGGGTCACGGCGGCGGTTCGGCTAGAAACATTCAGCCTTTCATAGATGTTTTCGAGGTGGGTGCGCACGGTTCCCTCGGTCACGCCGAGGCGGCGGGCGATCTGGGTGTTGGTGTGCCCGGCGGCGAGCAGGTGCAGCAGTTCCCAGTGCCGGGGCGTGAGCCGGGGGATGGGGTGGCGGCGTCGTTCGGCGTCGAGGTAGGTCTGGTGCAGATGGGGGCGTAGCAGCGTGAGCACCGCCCGGTCGCGCTCGGAGAAGTCCGGCCCCGACCTGCGGTCCAAGGTTAGCCGCACGTACCGCCCGGGCCCGGCGGTTGGCGGCGGCGCTTCGGGCAGGCACAGCATGAGACAGTGCTTGATCCCCATCAGCCGGTCGAAATCCGTGTACATAGCGGTGGAATGCCATTGCCGGGCCGAGTAGAAGTCGGCGGGCTTGATCACACTGCGCAGGTCGCCGGTTTGGATAGGGTAGCTGTCGAACTGGCTATCCCGGTAATGTTGCCAGTACGCCCGCTCCAAGTCCTCCGACCCGTGGGTGGACGGGACTTCCTGGACAAACCAGTGCTCTTGCCGCCCGCTGTCGAAGCCAACGAAAACCACTGCATCGCAGTGGATCTGGCTCATCAGGTCGGCCAGCAGGGATGGCGGTAGCCCTTCCCCGTCCGGCCCGTCCGGCAGATCGGGGCGGTCCTCGCTCACGATGGCAGCCAGAGCGCGCAGATCTCGTTCGCTGGCCACCACCGGAGCTACCACGAAGCACCCCCCGAGCACGTTACTCCGGCTGCGCCGAACTGGGTATCCGCGGAACGTCGGATGGCGGCGATGAGGCTGGGTTTCGCACACTGGCATCCGATCGGAAAGGATGGTGAGGGGCATGAGTATTGAAAACGAGGCAACGCGGCTTGGCCGGGCTAACGAAGCTGATGATGCTTCTGGATGGACCCAGCTCTCGGACACGACACCCGTACGGCTGATCCAGTCCACAGGAAACCTCTACTGGAGTTCCAACCCCCCGGTGCTTTTTAGCGCGCCGGAGGTGCAAGTCAGTGCGCCCACTATCTACCGCGCGTCGAAGTCGAGCCAGCCCGGCGAGGAGGTCGCGCTCTACACCGAGCAGGGAACCGGCGAGTTCGGGGCGCTCACCTTCGCGAGGGTGGACGACGAGTTCTATGGGTACTTCGTCGCCAATTACACGGTCCAGGGCCAGATCCAGTCGCAGATCAAGCGCATCCCGCTGGGCGCCGTGACCCAGTCAGGGCAGGCACACGTCCTGCTCGATCCCGCTCCCGCCACGATCATTCTTGGCGACCTGGTCACCGACGGCTCGTTCCTGTGCTGGGCGGACAGCGAAGGAATCAGGAGCATGCCGATCGGCGGCGGCCCTGTGACGATGCTCGCGCCGGTAACCGAATTCGCGCACCTCTCGGTACTGGGCAGGACTCTGTACTACATAGACGGCGACACAATCTACAGCGTTCCCACGGGCGGGGGGACTCCGAGCTTCGTATTGGGGACTCGGCTTTTCCCCATCACCGCGCTGTGTGTTCTGGAGGAGCCGCCGCTGGCCGCGCTTGCTGAGCGGCCGGGAATGCCAGGGCCGCCGACCGTGCAGAACGTGGTTGTGGTCTGGGGGAGGGCCGATGGCGGCGTATTCGGCATGGTTCGCGGCGGGACCACGATCTATCAGGAGCCCTTCGCCGGTACCAGCGTGTCCAGCGTCTACTCGGCTGGGGGGCGCGTCCTGTGGAGCGAGCAGGTCAGCTCCGGGGCGGTCCAGGTGCTGATGTCTTACGGGAATGTCACCACCACCTTGTCTTCGAAGCCCGCTCTGTACCAGAACTGGGACCTGATGGCCGATGAGGCGGCCGCCTACTGGGCCTACGGCTACGTCGAGAAGTACACGTTCTGAGCGCCTGCGATCGCACGGTTCCCGAGCAAGCTCACTCAAGCCGAGCCGAAACGGGCTACCAGCTGGTCCCGAGACAGGTCTTCCCGGACGCGGACTGACATGCAGCGGGCACGAAAGCCCGCCCAGAGCCAATGATTACCGGTGGTGGAGGTAGCCAGTCGGCGCCCGGCCTGGGAGTTGTGTGCCGGGCTATGTGGACTTGGACCACGGACCTCATCATTACCAGGTCAGGACAGCTACCTGGCGGGAAGCCAGAACCTTGTAATGAACGACGGTGGGGTGAACCCTCATGCCCAGGCGGCAAGCGGGAAGACGATCGGACTAGTCATCTCGAATCACTCCTCGTACACGGCACCGGCGCGACGACCTGCTCGCGGAAGTGAGAGCGGACATACCCACTTTGGCCGGCTGAGGGGTGGCGTGTCCATATGCGCAAAGCAGAGGGGGCTGCGCTGAGCAATCCGGCGAGGGCCAGCGACCGGGACCCGCGCGCCCTGGCGGCCATCGCTAGCGAGGACCGCACCGGCCTGCCGGACGGGGAGGGCTGCCACCCTCCCCGTCCGGATCCGCTGCGGCGCCCTGTCCGTCGACGGCTGGGACACTGGGCGGCAGATGTGCTGGTTAAGCCAGGAGACCCAGGATCTAGAGGCAGCTCGCAAGCGCGACCGCGGGGCCGGTAACACAGGTCTCTGGCCAACCGAACCTCCACCTTCCTCGCAGGCGCCGAAACCCAGGTGAGTGGCTACCGGGTCTAGGGTCGGCGCAGCCGATCGCATGCGACGCGACCGTAGGGAGCGCCCTAGACGCGGTGGTCGCGAGCCGGACAATCAAGAGCGAGGAAGGCGGAATGCTGCGCTAGGCTGCACAGCCTGTGAGTCGATCTGATCACCGGCCTGCTGCGGTGGGACGGCGCGGGCGCGCCGGGCGGGCGTCGCCAACGCAGAGCCCGGCGTGGGGAGCGCCGGACCCGGCGCCGCGCAGCGGCGCCGCTTGATGCCATTTCGGTTCGGCAAGATGGCCGCGCGGCCAGTGCCACGACGATCGCGCGTAAGCGGTCCGTCTTCGCCAACGTGCTGCGTTACGCCGTGGAGCCGGGGGAACTGCCGTCCAGCCCGCTGGACCGGCTGAGCTGGAAGCCGCCGAAGGTCTCAGAGGTTGTGGACCCTCGCGTGGTGGTCAACCCTCGCCAGGCCCGCGAGCTGCTCACGGCGGTGACCTACGTCGGCCAGTACCGCCGCGGCCCGTACGCTCGCGGCCAGCGGCTGATGGCGTTCTACGCGTGCATGTACTTCGCAGCGCTGCGCCCCGGTGAGGCGGTCGCGCTGCGGGTTCAGGACTGCTATCTGCCCGCCGCGGGATGGGGACGCCTGATCCTGGAGGTGCCCCGGCCCGAGGTGAACCGGCGCTGGACCGACACCGCCTCGGCGCACGATGAGCGCGGGCTCAAGCACCGCCCTGCCACCGAGACCCGCCGCGTACCGGTCCCCGCTGAGCTGGTCGCCATCTTGCACCAGCACATTGACACCTTCGGCGTCAGGCCGCCGTGGCGTCCCTGAGCTGGTGTTTGTGTTGGTGGCAGGTCCAGGGTTCGAACCTGGGTAGGCTTAGCCGACGGTTTTACAGACCGCTCCCTTTGGCCACTCGGGCAACCTGCCGCGCGCCGACCGTGCTGGGCGCATCGCAAGGATAGCCCAAGACGCGACGCGACGGTTAGCCGACCGACCGCATCGGGCGGGTACGGCGCGGCCCGCGTGACGGCCTGCGACCGGTGCGTCTAACCTGGGAGCCGTGGCAGCCCAAGAGTCTTCTTTTGACATCGTGTCCAAGCTCAACCGCCAGGAGGTCGACAACGCGCTCAACCAGGCGGCCAAGGAGATCGGTACCCGGTTCGACTTCCGCGGCGTCGGCGCGTCCATCGCCTGGTCCGGCGACCATGCGGTTGACATCCGCGCCAACAGCGAAGAGCGCGCCAAGGCGGTCCTGGATGTCTTCAAGGACAAGCTGGTCAAGCGCGGCGTGTCACTGAAGACCCTGGACCCCTCCGACCCCAGGCCCTCGGGCCGGGAATACCGGATGACGGTGGCCCTGCAGGAGGGCATCAATCAGGAGAACGCCAAGAAGCTCTCGAAGATAATCAGGGACGAGGGGCCAAAGGGCGTCCGGGCCCAGGTCCAGGGCGAGGAGCTGCGCGTCTCGGCGAAGAAGAAGGACGATCTGCAGGCGGTCATCGCGCTGCTCAAAGGCAAGGAATTCGACTTCGCGCTCCAGTTCGTCAATTACCGCTGACGCGAGCCCTGGCGCGGGTCCGCGGCCGGCATCTCGGCGGGCGGCACCTCGCCTCGGGCACGCCCCCGCCGGGCCGAGACCGGCACCCCGGCCCAGGTCTGGCGGTGGCCGGCGGCAGCCTGATCACGCCGGCATTCGACCGCTGACGGAGGCATCCCGCACATGACGGCCGTAGGTGTCCTGGACCTGTTTGCTGGCGCGGGCGGCCTGTCAATCGGTCTGGAAGCCGCGGGCTTCACGATCGTGGCGGGCGCCGACATAGATCCGGACGCGTGCGATACCTACGCGAAGGCCCATCCCGCCGCGGAGG
>JASIGD010000130.1 GCA_030045295.1 Streptosporangiaceae bacterium | reverse complement strand
CTGCTCGGCCGGATGCCGTCGGCGGTCGGCTACCAGCCGACGCTGGCCGACGAAATGGGCCAGCTGCAAGAACGCATCACGAGCACCCGCGGTCACTCGATCACCTCGATGCAGGCGATCTACGTGCCCGCCGACGACATCACCGACCCGGCGCCGCACACCACGTTCGCTCACCTCGACGCCACGACGGTGCTGTCCAGGGAGATCACCGAGAAGGGGATCTACCCGGCGGTCGACCCGCTGGACTCCACCTCGCGCATCCTGGACGCCCGGTACATCGGACAGGAGCACTACGACACGGCCCGCGAGGTCCAGCGGATCCTGCAGCGCTACAAGGAACTGCAGGACATCATCGCCATCCTCGGCGTCGACGAACTGGGCGAAGAGGACAAGGTCGTGGTCCAGCGGGCGAGGCGGATCGAGCGGTTCTTGTCCCAGCCCATGTTCGTCGCCGAGCAGTTCACCGGCATCCCCGGCGTCTTCACCCCGCTGGAGGACACGGTCACCTCGTTCAAGGCGGTCTGCGAGGGCAAGTACGACAACCTGCCCGAGCAGGCGTTCTACATGGTCGGCGGGATCGAGGACGTGGAGCAGAAGGCCCGGGAGCTGGAGCAGTGACGCTGCGAGCCGAGCTGGTCGTGCCCGACCGTGAGCTGTGGTCGGGCCAGGCTACCATCGTGATCGCCAAGACCACGGAGGGCGACATCGGCGTGCTGACCGGGCACTCGCCCTTGTTCGGCATCCTGGCCGAGGGCAGCGTGGTGCAGATCCAGCACGAGGACGCCGAGGTGCGGGCCGCGGTCAGCGGCGGGTTCCTCTCCGTGGCCGATGACCGGGTGTCGATCCTGGCCGGTCAGGCTCAGCTCGGCGAGGAGGTCGATATCCAAGAGGCGCGGCAGGAGCTGGCCACCGCGCTCGCCGAGGCCAGCCCGGGTGTGGAGGACTCGCCCGCGGTCAGGTACGCGCGGGCGCGTCTGCGGGCTGCGGGAAGTAGCCAGGACTGACCCGGGTGGGCGAGGCGCTGGCGCTCGACGCTGCCTGGCTCTTCGCCGCCTTCCTGATCATCGCCGTGCTGGCTGCCGCCGGCATCGCCGCTCGCCGGTACCTGCTCGAGCGCGGCGGCGGCACGGTCGAGTGCGGCCTGCGCAAGAGCGGCGGGTCCTGGCGTCTCGGCGTCGCTTCCTACCAGCTTGACGAGCTCTGCTGGTTCCGCGTCTTCGGCGTCTCGATGCGGCCGCAGGAGACCTTCCCGCGGCGTGACCTGACCGTGGTGTCGCGCCGCCTGCCCACCCACGCCGAGGAGGCCAGCCTGGGTCACGGCATGATCGTGCTGGAGTGCCGGCTCGGCGACTCCAGCGGGAGCACCAAGGACACCGTGGTGGAGCTGGCCATGCAGGAGGCCGCGCTCACCGGCCTGCTGGCCTGGCTGGAGGCCGCCCCGCCCGGCTCCCACCTCGACCTGGCCCTCTGAGCCCCCGGAAGCCTCGCCGGCCGCCGGTAACCGTCAGCCGCGGTCGCCGCCGGGCTTCCACAGCACGTCGGCGTGTCCCGCGTTGGCCCGGCGGGCCAGGATGAACAGCAGGTCGGACAGCCGGTTCAGGTAGCGCGCGGGCAGCGGGCTCACCGACTCGCCGTACTCGCCCGCCGCGGCCCACGCGCTCCGCTCCGCCCGGCGGGTGACGGTCCGCGCCGTGTGCAGCAGCGTCGACCCCGGGCTCCCGCCCGGCAGCAGGAAACTGCGCAGCGTCGGCAGCTCCTCGTTATACGCGTCGCACTCGCTCTCCAGCCGGGTGACGTACCCGTCGTCGATGCGCAGCGGCGGATACGGCGGCGACTCGGTGACCGGAGTGGCGAGGTCCGCGCCGACGTCGAACAGCTCGTTCTGCACCCGGGACAGCAGCCTGGTCATGTCCTCCGGCAGGTCGCCGAAGGTCATCGCCATCCCCAGCGCGCAGTTGGCTTCTTCCACGTCGGCGTAGGCGGCCAGCCTCGAGTCGGTCTTGGCCGTGCGGCTGCCGTCGCCGAGCGCGGTGGTGCCGTCGTCGCCGGTGCGCGTGTAGATGCGGGACAGCACGACAGGGTTCTCGCTGCGGTTACGCGACATGAGCCCACCCTAAGGGACCCCGGAATGGCCGCGGCACGTTATTGTTCCCTGTGTCCGGAGGAGGAGAAGACCGCCGTGTACGACTACGTCATCGTCGGCGCGGGCAGCGCGGGCTGCGTCCTGGCCGCGCGGCTGTCCGCCGATCCCAGCGTCAGCGTGCTGCTGCTGGAGGCCGGGCCCGACGATGATGCCGATGAGATCCGTGCCCCGGCCGCGATCAACAGGCTGTTCCAGACCACGTACGACTGGAACTACACGACCGTCCCGCAACGCCGCGCGGCCGGGCGGGCCATCTACTGGCCGCGGGGCAAGGTCCTCGGCGGCTCGTCCTCGATCAACGCGATGGTCTACATCCGCGGCAGCCGCTATGACTTCCAGACCTGGCGGGACGACTACGACTGCACGGGCTGGGGCTATGAGGACCTGATGCCGTATTTCCGCCGGGCCGAGGACAACTCGCGCGGGGCCTCCCCCTACCACGGCACGGGCGGCCCGCTCGCAGTCACCGACCTGCGCTACAAATCACCAGCCAGCAGGGCGTTTATCGCCGCGGCCCGGGAGCAGGGGGCCACGGCCAACGACGACTTCAACGGGCCGCGCCAGGACGGGGTCGGCTGGTACCAGGTCACCCAGCGCAAGGGGAGCCGCTGCTCGGCCGCCGCCGCGTACCTGCGCCCGGCCATGACCCGGCCGAACCTCACCGTGTCCACCAACGCCCTGGCCACGAAGGTCCTCATCGAGGGCGGCCGGGCCACCGGGGTGAGGTACGTCCGCCAGGGCGAGACCGAGACCGCGCGGGCCAACGCGGAGGTCATCGTCTGCGGCGGCACGGTCAACAGCCCGCAGCTGCTGATGTTGTCCGGCGTCGGGCCGGCCGACCACCTGATGGAGCAGGGCATCGACGTGCTGGCCGACAGCCCGGGGGTCGGCGCGAACCTCAGCGATCATCCGGTGCTGCCGGTCGTCTGGTCGACGCCCAGGCTCCGCGGCCTGTGGGAGAGGGCCGGCAATAGGGGCTTCCTGCGCTGGAAGCTGACTCACCGCGGCCCGGTGACCAGCAACCTGGTGGAGTCGGGCGGCTTCGCGCACTCCGAGCCGGGGCTGCTCGCGCCGGACCTGCAGTTGCACGTGCTGCCCGGGCCGTACCGCGACCAGGGCCTGGCCGATCCGGCGCAGCGGGCGATGTCGGTGCTGGTCGCCTTGGTCGACGTGCAGAGCCGGGGCCGGATCAGGCTGCGCAGCGCCGACCCCAGGTACCGGCCGGCCATCGACCCGGGTTACCTGTCCGATGCCGGGGACGTCCGGGCGCTCGTCGCGGGACTGAAACTGGCCAGGGAGTTCGTGACGGCCCCGCCGATGGCCGCGATCTGCGAGAGCGAACTCGCCCCCGGCGCGCATCTGCGCTCCGACGCGGAGCTGGTGGACTACGCGCGGACCAACGTGGCCACCCTCTACCACCCGGTCGGCACCTGCGCCATGGGCGGCGGTTCGCGGTGGAACAGCGTGGTCGACCCCGAACTCCGGGTGCGCGGAGTTGCCGGCCTGCGCGTCGTGGACGCTTCGGTGATGCCGACGGTAACCCGGGGCGACACCAACGCGCCCACGATCGCGATCGCCGAGCGCGCCGCCGATCTGATCGCCGGCCGTGCCCCGCTGACCCCGGTCGACCCGGCCGATGCCGTCGACGCCATGGTGATCGCCGGTGCCGGGACCCCGGCCCGCGGCCTGATGGACACCCCCGGGGCCTAGCGAGCCCGCCCCAGCGAGCCCGCCCCGGCGAGCCCGCCGAGCGAGCCCGGCCTATTGAGCCCGGCCCGGTCCCTTGGGCCGGTACAGCCGGCCGTGCAGCAAGGTGACCAGCGTGACGACGCGCCGCATGTCGCGGTCGGTCCGCCCGAACGACAGGAGGTTCAGCAGCGGCCGGAACCGCTGCCGCGTGATGGCCTTGGACCTGGTGAACTCGCGCAGTCCGTCCGCGCCGTGGATCCGGCCGAACCCGGATTCCCCCCACCCGCCGAACGGCAGCGCGGGCACGGTGGCGAAGCCGATCACCGAGTTGACCGAGGTCATCCCGGTGCGCAGGGAACGCGCGACGCTCATCCCCGCCGAACGATCCTTGCTAAACACCGCCGATCCAAGCCCGTAGCGCCCCGCGTTGGCGTACGACACCGCCTCCGCCAGCCCGGCCACCGGCGTCACGGTCACGATCGGCCCGAGCGTCTCGTCCGTCACCGCGGCGCTGGTCTCCGGAACGTCCGTCAGCACCACCGGCCGCACGTACGGGGGAGCCACCGAATCCGGCCTGCCCACCGCCGGCCGGGCGCCCAGGGCCAGCGCGTCCGCCACGTGCTTGGCCACCACCTCCGCCTGCTCGGGCCTGGTCATCGGCCCGTAGGCGGCGCCGGCGTCATCGCCCGGCCGCAGCGCGGACACCCGCTGGGTCAGCCGCTCGAGGAAGGAGTGGTACACCTCGTCGGCCACGTACACGCGCTCGATCCCGACGCAGGTCTGCCCGGCGTTGGACATCGCTCCCCAGGCGGCGGCGTCGGCGGCGGCGTCGAGGTCGGCGTCGGCGCCGACCAGCAGGGCGTCCTTGCCGCCGCATTCGGCCACGACCGGGGTCAGGGTGTCCGCCGCGGCGGCCATCACCTTGCGCGC
>JASIGD010000129.1 GCA_030045295.1 Streptosporangiaceae bacterium | reverse complement strand
GCGCGCCAGGACGGCGCCCGCGATGATGTGGCCGCGCTGTGGCTGCTTCCGGTCGGCGGCGGCGAAGCCGCGCCGATCGTCACGCTGCCCGGCGGCATCGCCGCCGCGGAGGCGGCCAGGGACGCCGGGACGATCGCGGTGACATCGCCGATGCTGCCGGGCGCGGGGGACGCGGACAGCGCCGCGGACGACACGCGGCTGCGCCAGGCGCGCAAGGACGCCGGGGTGACCGCCATCTTGCACGAGTCGGCGCCGATCAGGTTCTGGGATCATGACCTCGGCCCGGATCAGCTGAGGCTGTTCGCCGTCTCCCGGGAGCAGGACGCGGACGGGACCGCTGACGCGGAGCGGGAGCCCGCGAAGGTCCGTGACCTGACGCCGGAGCCGGGGCGCGCGCTGGATGAGGAAGTGTTCGAGCTGACGCCCGACGGCACCTCGGTGGTCACCGGCTGGTGGCAGTGGCATCCCGCCGGCCAGTCGCACGCCGAGCTGGTGCTGATCGACGTGGCCACCGGCAAGCGCCGGGTGCTGCTCAGCGCGCCCGAGTACAGCTTCGAGAGCCCTCGCGTCTCGCCCGACGGGCGGCTCCTCGTCTGCCAGCGCGAGACCCTGATGACCAGGGAACTCCCGCTCGACCTCACCCTGGTCGTGCTCGACGTCAACGGCTCGGGCGCGGCCGGCGAAACAGGCCGCGACCTGCTGCCGGGCCTGGACCGGTGGCCGCGCGAGCCGGCCTGGTCGCCCGATTCCCGCGCCGTGTACTTCGTCGCCGACGACGGCGGGCGCCGGCCGGTGTTCCGGGTCGACGTGGCGACCGGCGACGTCACCCGCGTGACCGATGACGACGGCGCGTACAGCGACCTGAACCCGGCGCCGGATGGCCGGTACCTCTACGCGCTGCGGGCGGCGGTCGACTCGCCGCCGACCCCGGTTCGCATCGACCTGAACCCGGCGGCCGGCCAGGCCGGACCGGTCGCCCTGGACTGCCCCGGCGTCCCGCTGGCCCTGCCGGGACGGCTCGAGGAGATCGAGGCGGCCGCCGATGACGGCCAGCCGGTCCGGGCCTGGCTCGTGCTGCCGCAAGGCGCGTCGGCCGGCAGCCCGGCGCCGCTGCTGCTCTGGGTGCACGGCGGCCCGATGAGCAGCTGGAATTCCTGGTCATGGCGGTGGAACCCGTGGCTGATGGCCGCCCGCGGCTACGCCGTGCTGCTGCCGGATCCCGCGCTATCCACCGGTTACGGGCAGGCGTTCATCACCCGCGGCTACCACGACTGGGGGCCGCGGCCCTTCGCCGACATCATGGCCGTGACCGACCTCGCCCTGGACCGCCCGGACGTCGACGCGGGCCGGGTCGGCATGATGGGCGGCTCCTACGGCGGCTATATGGCCAACTGGATGGCCGGTCACACGGACCGCTTCAACGCGATCGTCAGCCACGCCGGGCTGTGGGTGCTCGACCAGATGTTCGGCACCACGGACCACCCGATGTTCTGGCGGCCCCAGTTCGGGGACCCGCTGACGCAGCCCGAGATGTACGTGGCGAACTCACCGCACAGGCACATCGAGAAAATCCGCACGCCGATGCTGGTCATCCACGGCGACAAGGACTACCGGGTACCGGTGGCAGAGGCGCTGCGGCTGTGGTGGGACCTGACCCGGTCCGGTCTGGAGGCTAAGTTCCTTTACTTCCCGGACGAGAACCACTGGATCCTCACCCCCGGCAACGCGCGGATCTGGTACGAGACCGTCTTCGCGTTCCTCGCCCAGCACGTGCTCGGCGAGCCCTGGGAGCGGCCGGAACTGTTGTGAGCCCGGTGTTGCCGCGCGGCCGCCGGTCTGATCGCGGCTGGGCCGGACCCGTAGGCTGTGGGGATGACCCGCGCTGACCTTGACAAGCAGCCCGGCGATGTCGCGGCGATGTTCGACGCCATCGCGGGGCGTTATGACTTGCTCAACGACATTCTCTCCGCGGGTCAGGTCCGGCTGTGGCGGCGGGCCGTGGCCCGGATCACCGGCGCGGGCCCGGGTACCCGCGTGCTGGACCTGGCGGCGGGTACGGGCACGTCCTCGCTCACGTTCAGCGCCGCCGGGGCCGACTGCGTGGCCTGCGACTTCTCGCTGGGCATGCTCCGGGCCGGCCGAGCGCGGCTCCGGGCGCGGGCCGCGGGGGCCGGCGGCCTCCCGGCCGCGCGAGACTACGGCGGGTACCTCCGCAGGCTAGCGGCGGGTCCCAGGGGGGCCGCCTCGGCTGGGGAACAGAGCCCGCCCGGACAGTTGAGCCTGGTGGCCGGCGACGCGCTGAGGCTCCCGTTCCGCGACGAGTCGTTCGACGCGGTGACCATCTCGTTCGGGCTGCGGAACGTGGCGTCGCCGGCTGCGGCGCTGGCCGAGATGCGCCGGGTGACGCGCCCGGGCGGCCGCCTGGTGGTGTGCGAGTTCAGCGCGATCACGATCGCCCCGCTCGATATGCTTTACCGGCGTTACCTGATAAACGTCCTCCCTGCGATCGCGCGGCGGACAGCCCGCAGCCCGGAGGCCTACAGCTACCTCGCCGAGTCGATCACGGACTGGCCCGCGCAGCGCGAGCTGGCCGGCGTGATCGAGGCGGCGGGCTGGTCAGCAGTGCGATGGCGCGACCTGAGCCTGGGCGTGGTCGCGGTGCACGTGGCCCGTCGTCCCTGACCCGGCGGAGGGCCACCCCCAAGGAGGTCTAAACTGATGGCAAAGAATTTGTGAAGCGGTTCACAAGACACCAGGATCAGATCACGTGACCGAGCACACTCCTCCCGCAGGGTCGGCTCCCCTGGCCCGCCCGCGTGACGCTGCCCCGGGCCGGCCCGCTGACGAGGCGGACGTCATCGTCGTGGGCGCCGGGCCGGCCGGCTCGACGACCGCGTACTACCTGGCGCAGGCCGGGCTGGACGTGCTGCTGCTGGAGAAGTCCCGCTTCCCCAGGGAGAAGGTCTGCGGCGACGGTCTGACCCCGCGCGGGGTCAAGGCGCTGGTGGCCATGGGCATCAGCGTCAGCGAGCAGGACGGCTGGGTCCGCAACAAGGGGCTGCGCGTCATCGGCGCCGGGCAGCGGATGGAATTGTCGTGGCCCGAGCTGTCCAGCTACCCGGGCTACGGCCTGGTCCGGCCCCGCACCGACCTGGACCAGATGCTGGCTCGCCGGGCCCAGCAGGCCGGCGCCCGGATGCTCGAGGGCGTCACCGTGACCGGCCCGGTCCTCGACGACCGCACCGGCCGGATCACCGCGGTGGCGGCGAAGTCCGCCGACGGGGAGGGGGA
>JASIGD010000128.1 GCA_030045295.1 Streptosporangiaceae bacterium | reverse complement strand
GCGAACGTCGTCGACTTGATCCCGGCCTCTTCCGCGTATGAGGTGTCGTACACCTCGGTCGGAAACCTATGCCGCTCCGCCCAGCGCAGGTACATCCGCATCAGGTTCTCCGCGAAGTCGGCGGCGTCCGCCCCGCCCGCCTGCGCATTGATGGAGATCAGAGCCTCCCGCGCGTCGTACTCGCCGGACAGCAGGGTGCGCACCTCGAGCTGGTCGATCTCGGCCCGGAGGGCGGCAAGCTCACGCGCCGCCTCCGCCCGGGTAGGCTCGTCGTCCTCACGGTCCGCCAGCTCGAACAGCACCTGGGTGTCGCCGAGCCGCTGGCGCAGGCCGGCCAGCCTGGCCAGCTCGGCTTCCAGGTAAGACAGCCGGCGGGTGACCTTCTGCCCGCGATCTTGGTCAGCCCACAGGTCCGGATCGGCCGCCTGCTCGCGCAGTTCGGCCGCCTCCGTCTCCATGGCGTCCGGATTGAGCACCGCCGCTATGCTGTCGAGCTTCGACGTCAGCACGGCGATCTCGTCGGCCGGATCGGTAGCGGGCATATCGGCAAGACTACGCGAGAGCACGGACGGAGCCGTCAGTCTTGCCCGTTGGCGATAGCCTGCGCGCAGACCCTGTATCCTGCCTTACCGTGACACTCCGAAGGGGTCGGCTCCGGAACCCGGGGATTATCGGCCTGGCGGCGCTGGCCGCCGTGACCGGGCTGGCCATAGCCGGATGCTCGTCGCCGGCCGCACCCGCGGACGAGGTCACCGGCGGCTACCAGGGCCTCACCCTCGCCGAGGCGGAGGCCGGCTACAACTCGTACATCACGGTGAGCAACCAGGCTGCGGCGCAAGGAAATTCGGCACAGGGCCTCTCGGTCGTGGGCGACGTGCAGTGGGCGGTCGTCAATGGCCAGTACACGGCCTTGACCGCGGCCCAACAGCCGGTCCCGCAGTACCACTACGGCCGGCCGGTCTTCTACGTGCCCGCGCTGACCAGTTACCCGCAGTGGTTCGTGGTCACGGTGCCGATAAGCACCGAGACGGGCGGTACCCCGGGAGCCCCCGGAGCCTCGGTCAACACGGCCATGGTCTTCGAACGCTCGGTGCAGGGTCAGCCCTGGACGCTGAACGGCACGGCGGCCCTCGGCGATCAGGCGCTGCCGGCCGTCGCCCGCGACAGCCAGGGCTACGCCATCGCCGTGACCACCACCGACACGTCTTTGCTGCTGAGCCCGAACGTCGTGGGGGCCACGCAGGCGGCGGTGGTCGACGAAGGCTCGGCCAACGCGGCCGCGGCGGTGATCGCCGGCGGGCCGCAGACCACCGGGCTGTACGCGACGCAGGCCGCCTACGGGAAGGTGCAAGCCGGAAAGGGCCTGCAGTACCAGTGGCTACTCGAGGGGACCGGCTTCCCGCAGTTCCAGCTGCGGACGAAAGACGGCGGGGCGCTGGTGTTCTACGGGATGTACCTGAACACCACCAACGAGTACCCGAACGGCGGGTCCGGGAAACCGATCCCGATGCCGGCCCAGTACCGCCCGCTGCAGGCCGCGCCGATCGGGATCGGCTACCACGGGGTGGCCGTCAACTGGAGCTACGAGTACGTGGCGGCCGACCCGCCGCTGACCGCGCACAACGCGAAGGTCCAAGTCATCGCGGCCGGCGGCGGGCCCACCTTCGTCCACGCCTGGTAGGCGTCAGCGGTCCGGCAGGGAGCTGGTGGCGACCAGGGTGCGGATGGCGCGCAACGCCACCGACAAGGTGGTGAACGTGAAGCGCTCGCTCTCCCAGATCTCGCCCAGCGTCTGAGCGGCCATCGCGACCGCCGCCTCGTTACGCGAAACCCAGGCGGCGAGCCGCTCCTCCGGCGTCCTGGGCAACGACGAACCGCTGACCCCGAGCACGTCCTGGGTCAGCGACGCGTGCGCGGCGTAAAGATCATCGCGCAGGGCCGCGCGGGCCATCGTCGACCAGCGGTCCTCGCGGGGCAGCGCGGTGATGCGGTCGCGCAGCCGGGTGATCTGCAGCCGATCGGCGAGATCGAAGTAGACCTCGGCGGTCTCCTCGATGGACCGCCCGGTGACCGAGGCGACCTGCACGATGTCGAAGGCCGAATACGTCGGGACCATGGCCGCGACCCGCTCGGCCAGATCCAGGGGCACGCCGAGGGCCAGGTAGGAGTCCCTCCGTTCCTCGAATCCGGACAGGTCCCGCCCGGTGAGCAGCTTGGGCAGGCCGGAACGCACGGTCCGCACGCCGTCCGCGAAAAAGCCCACGGTGGCTTCGATGTCGAACGGCGGGCGGCGGTTGTGCAGCAGCCACCGGGCCGCGCGCTCGGTCAGCTTGCGCCCCTCGAGCAGCAGCATGAGCTGGGCCCCGAGGGAGACGTGGCCGTCGAGTTCCTCGACCTGGCGCCAGAAGGCGGGCATGTCGAACACCTCCCGGGCCACCAGCCACGCCCGGGTGAGGTCGGGCACGGAGGCGCCGGTCTCCTCGATCAGCCGGAACAAGAACGTGGTGCCCGACGCGTCGATCATCTCGTTGACCGCCGAGGTGGTGATGATTTCGCGGCGCAGCGGGTGTGATTCCATCCGTTCCGCGAACCTGGCCCGCAGCGGAGCCGGGAAGTACGCCTCGAGCACCCGGCGCAGGTACGGGTCGTCCGGCAGGCTGGACGCGAGCACTTCCTCGCCCGCGGAGATCTTGGTCTGCGCCAGCAGCAGGGCGAACTCGGGGCTGGTCAGGCCGCCACCGGACGAGCGGCGCTCAGCGATCTCCCGCTCCCCCGGCAGCACGTCCTGCTCCGGGTCGAGCCGCTTGTCCCGGACCAGCTTGCGCAGGTACCGCGCGTGCACGTGGAGCAGGCTGGGGGCCTGCACCCGGGCCGCGGCCAGCGCCATGTTCTGCCGGTAGTTGTGCCGCAGGACGAGATCGGCCACGTCATCGGTCATCTCGTTGAGCAACTGGTGCCGGGCCGTCGCGGGGATGGCGCCGGCCCGGATCGCGTCGGCGAGCAGGATCTTGATGTTGACCTCGTGGTCAGAGGTGTCCACGCCGGCCGAGTTGTCGATGAAGTCCGTATTGACCAGCCCGCCGCCGAGCGAGTACTCGATCCGGGCCGCCTGGGTCAGGCCCAGGTTGCCGCCCTCGACGACGACCCGCGCGCGCAGCCGCGTCGCGTCGATGCGCACGGCGTCGTTCGACCTGTCTCCCGCGTCGGCCTGGGACTCGGAGCTGGCTTTCACGTAGGTGCCGATACCGCCGTTCCACAGCAGGTCGACCGGGGCGGCCAGGATGGCGGAGATCAGCTCGTCCGGCGACAGCGCGACAACCCCGGCGTCGATGCCGAGGGCGGTCCGGGCCTGCGGCGACAGCGGGACCGATTTCGCGCTCCGCGGCCAGACGCCGCCGCCCGGTGAGATCAGCGCCCGGTCGTAGTCCGCCCAGGAGGACGCCGGCAGCGCGAAGATCCGGTCCCGCTCGGCGAAGCTCGCCGCCGGGTCAGGGTCCGGATCGACAAACACGTGCCGGTGGTCGAAGGCCGCGACCAACTTGATGTGCTCGGACAGCAGCATGCCGTTGCCGAACACGTCGCCGGACATGTCGCCGATGCCGGCCACGGTGAATTCGTCGGTGGCCGGGTTCATCCCTAGCGCCGCGAAGTGGCACTTCACCGACTCCCAGGCGCCCCGGGCGGTGATGCCCATCTTCTTGTGGTCAAAGCCTTCGGATCCGCCGGAGGCGAACGCGTCGCCCAGCCAGAAGTCGTAGCGGGCGGCCACCTCGTTGGCGGTGTCGGAGAACGTCGCGGTGCCCTTGTCCGCCGCCACCACCAGGTACGGGTCGGTACCGTCCCGCCGGACCACCTCCGGCGGCGGCACCACCTGGTCGGCCTCGATGTTGTCGGTCACGTCGAGCATCGCGGCGATGAACGTCTGGTAGCAGGCCAGCACCTCGGCCTGGTACGCGTCGCGGTCGGACGGGTCGGGCAGCCGCTTGCACACGAAGCCGCCCTTGGCGCCCGAGGGGACGATAACCGCGTTCTTCACTTCCTGCGCCTTGACCAGGCCCAGGACCTCGGTGCGGAAGTCCTCCAGCCGGTCCGACCAGCGCAGCCCGCCGCGCGCCACCCGGCCGAACCGCAGGTGCACCGCCTCCAGCCGGGGCGAGTAGACGTAGATCTCGAACTTCGGCCGCGGCTCGGTCAGCCCGGGCACCGCCCTGGGGTCGAGCTTGAGCACCAGGTAGGGCGGCCCGTCGACCCCGCCCGGGCTGTGCTGCCGGTAGTAGTTGGTGCGCAGGGTCGCGTCGACCAGCGCCAGGTACTGCCGCAAGATCCGGTCGTGATCCAGGCTCACCACCTCGTCGAGCTGGCCGCGGATCTCCTCGGCGATCGCCTCGCAACGCTCGGCCGCGCCGACCTGGCGGGCCGGGTCGAACCTGGACTCGAACAGCCGCACCAGGAGCCGGGTGATGGCCGCGTTGGACCGCAGCACGCGCTGCACGTAGTCCTGGCTGAACCGCATCCCGGCCTGCCGCAGGTACTTCGCGCAGGCGCGCAGCAGTGTCACCTCGCGCCAGCTCAGCCCGGCGGTCAGCACCAGCGCGTTGAACCCGTCGTCCTCGGTCTGGCCGTGCCACAGCGCGGCCAGCGCCTCCTCGAAGATCCGGCGGACGCTGTCGGCCGGCGTCGTCACCGGCGGGCGGAGGCCAAATTCGTATATCCAGAACGAGCCGGTGTCTTCCGCGCCGGTGAACTCGTAGGGATGCTCATCGACGACCTCGAGCCCCATGTGCTGCAGCTGCGGCAACACGTCGGACAGGGTTATCGGCGTGCCCAGCCGGTATACCAGCAGTGTCCACCGGTCCTGGCTGTCCACCAGCCGGACGGCGAACTTCGCCGCGGCCTCGCGCAGCTCCAGCACCGTGACCAGATCGCCGACCGCGTCTTTGGCGGTGACGTCCGCCTTGTAGGTCTCGGGGATGGTACCCGCGAACATGTCGAGGAGCTGGTCGGCCCGCTCCTCGCCGAGCGCCCGGGTGGCCTCGGCGGTGAGGTCTTCATCCCAGGACCGGACCGCCGCGGACAGCCTGCGCTCGAGGGCGACCGCGTCCACCTGCGGCACCGGCTGGCCCCGCGCGGCCCGGATCACCACGTGCAGCCGGGCCAGGGCCGAGTCGCCGACCACGGCGCTGTAGTCCAGCGACACCCCGTGCAGCGCTTCGGACAGAATGTCCTGCGCGCGCTGCCTGACCTTGGTGGTGTACCGGTCCCTGGGCAGGTACACCAGGCAGGACATGTACCGGCCGTACCGGTCCCGGCGCAGGAACAGCCTGGTCTGCTTGCGCTCGCTCAGCCGCAGCACGCCCAGCGCGATCGGGGTGAGCTCTTCGGCCGAGATCTCGAACAGCTCCTCGCGCGGGTAGTCCTCGAGTATTTCGACCAGGTCCTTCCCGTCGTGACTGTCCCGCGCCAGCCCGGCGGCGGCCAGGACCTGGGCGAGCTTGCCCCTGATCACCGGTATGTCGGCGATCGGCGCGGTGTGCGCCGAGTGCGTGTACAGGCCGAGGAACCTGAACTCTCCGGTGACCTGCCCCGCCGGGTCGCGCTTCTTGACCGAGACGTAGTCCAGGTAGTTCGCGCGGTAGACCGTCGACCTGGAGTTCGCCTTGGCCAGCACCAGCCGCTCGCGCGGGTCTTGCGCCCGGGCGGCGACCCGGGACGACAGTTTGCTCTGCGAATCCCGGCCCTTCCTGTGGTGGCGGAGGATACCGAGCCCGGTCCCGGGTACGGCGCGCAGGCCGACGCCGGCGTCCACCTGGACCAGGTCGTACTCGCGGTAACCGAGGAACAGGAAATTGTCGCTGGCCAGCCAGCGCAGCAGGTCGCCGTACTCGGCCTCGTCGCTGCCGGGCGCCCCGCCGAGATCATCGGCCAGGCGGCGGGCCACCGAGGCCATCCGCTGCTGATCCTCGACGGCAACGCGCACGTCGAACAGGACGTGGCGCAGTTCGGCCGCGAGCTGATCGGCGCTGACCCGGTCTTTGGACGCCCCGAGCTCCACGTGGATCCAGGATTCGGTCAGCTCGTCCGGCGCGGCGGAGGGCGCGTCGTCACCGCACACGCCGACAACTTCCCGCAGCGCGCCGGTCACGTCCCGGCGCACGCGCAGCAGCGGGTGCACCAGGATCTGGATCTCCGCGTCGTGCCGGTTCAGTTCGGTGGTGACCGAGTCGACCAGGTAGGGCATGTCGTCGGTGACGATGTCCACGACCAGGCTGGACGCGGTGACCGGTTCCAGGTGCGCGTGATCCGGGTCACGGACCTGGACCACGGCCCGCCCCTGCGGTCTGCTCTGGCCGAGCCTGGCGTGGGCTTCGGCGACCGCCGCCAGGCGCGAGGGCAGGGCCAGGTCCTCGGTGGCGACGCGCTGGTAGTAAGCGCGCAGGTAGCACAGGACGCTGTCGCTTTGGCTGCCGAGCGCGGAATCCAGCGCGGGATCGTCCTGCCACGCCTGCTCCGCCTTGGCCAGCAGGGCCTCCCTGGCCTTGTCCGCCGCGGTTTCCGGCATCGCGTCCACTCCTTTGTGGTTTGTGCTGTGCTGGTCTGGCTGTGGCACGGTTAACCGGGGAGGGTCGGTCCCGAAGTAGCGGAGGACCTCGGGGTTGGCCAGAGCGCTGGGATCCGCGGCGCGCTCCGGGTCGGCGCCGAGCAGGATCTTGCGCACCGGTACCTCCAACTTCTTCCCGGACAGGGTACGCGGGATGCCCGGAACCTGGTGAATCTCGTCGGGCACGTGCCGGGGTGACAACTGGCTGCGCAGCGCGGCGCGGAGCCGGCCCGCCAGGTCATCGTCGAGTACACATCCTGCGGCGGGTACGACGTACACGATCAGCCGGCCCTCGGCGCCGAGCTGGCCGGTGTCCACGACCAGGCTGTCGGCGATCTCGGGAAAGCCCTCGACCACGCGGTAGAACTCGCTGGTTCCCATCCGCACGCCACCGCGGTTGAGGGTGGCGTCCGAGCGCCCGAAGATGACGCACCCGCCGTCGGGCAGCAGTTCGATCCAGTCACCGTGGCGCCACACTCCGGGGTAGGTCTCGAAGTAACTCTCGCGGTACCTGGCTCCGCCCGGATCATTCCAGAAACCGACGGGCATCGACGGCATCGGCTGGGTGATGACAAGTTCGCCCACCTCGCCCACGACCGGCTTGCCGTCGTCGTCGTACGCCTCGACCGCCGCCGCCAGGCAGCGCCCGGAAATGATGCCCGCGCGCACCGGCAGCAAGGGGCAGGGACCGACGAAGCCCGTGCACAGGTCGGTGCCGCCGGAGAAGGAGCCGAGCAGCAGGTCCTGCCCGACCTGCTCGTACACCCAGCCGAAGGCCTCGGGGGGCAGCGGTGACCCGGTGGAACCGACGGCGCGCAGCGCGGACAGGTCATGGCTTTCGCCGGGCTGCAGCCCCGCCTTCATGCAGGCGACCAGGTAGGGCGCGCCCACCCCCAGGTACGTAAGGCCATGCTCGGCGGCCAGCCGCCACAGCCGGTCGGCGGCCGGGTAGGTCGCGCTTCCGTCGTACAGCACGATCGTCACGCCGGCGAGCAGCCCTCCGGCCAGGTAGTTCCACATCATCCAGCCGGTGGTGGTGTACCAGCTGAACACGTCACCGGGCCTCAGGTCCTGGTGGAAGCCGAGCGCCTTGAGGTGCTCGAGCACGATACCGCCGTGCCCGTGCATGATCGGCTTGGGCAACCCGGTGGTGCCCGACGAGTAGACCACCCAGAGCGGGTGCGCGAACGGCACCTCCTCGAACTCCGGTTCGCGCGGATCCGCCCCGGCACCCAGGTCGTCCCAGCGGGCGACGCGCGGCAGGGAGGCGGGCACGGCCGCGCCGAGCAGGCTGACCAGCACGACGGCGGAAAGACCGGGCAGCGCCGACGCCACGTCGTCGACCAGGCCGGCGCGGGAGAACTCCTTGCCCCCGTACGAATAGCCGTCACAGGCGATGAGGACCTTCGGCTCGATCTGGGCGAACCTGTCGATCACGCTGCGCGCGCCGAAATCCGGTGAGCACGACGACCAGATCGCGCCCAGGCTCGCGGCGGCGAGCAGGCCGATGACCGCCTCGGGGACGTTGGGCAGCAGCGCCGCCACCCGGTCCCCTCGGCCGACGCCGAGCGAGCGCAGGCCTCGCGCCACCCGCGCGACCTGCTGGGCGAGTTCTTGATAACTCAGGCGTCCAGCCCTGGCCCGTTCGGAATCAAAGATGATGGCCGTGCGGTCGGGATCGGTCCACGCGGTCCTCAGCGCGTTACGGGCGTAATTGAGCGTGGCACCCTCGAACCACCGCACGTCTGGCATCACGTCGCCGGCCAGCACCGCTCCTTCGCCGCGCTCGCCGAGCACCTCGAAGTAATCCCAGAGCGCCGCCCAGAACCGCTCCGGATGCCGCACGGACCACTGCCACAGGTCGTCGTAGCCGGCGAAGTGGTGTCCGCGGGCGGCGAGCCAGCGCATGAACTGGGTGATCCGGGCCTCGCGGATCGTCTGGTCATCCGGCTCCCAGAGCACCGCGCCGTAACCGCGGCTGGCCAGGTCGATGTCCATCCTCACAGCATCGTGCCATCCTGGTCCGCCTGGCAACGCCCCGCCGGGCGTCTTGCGTACTGTCTTCGCACAGATCACGATAAGTCATCATCTGGGGTCTTCGGGGCGGCTTGATCGTTCAGGCGCCTGCGGTGATGAGGCTGATGACCTGAGTGGTGTCGGTGAGATCCGGCAGCACCGCGTCGGCGCCCGCCTCGCGTAGCTCCGCCGCGCTGGCCCGGCCGCTGGCCACCGCGAGCGACCGGGCGCCGCCGATCCTGGCCGCGTCGACGTCGCGCGGCGAGTCCGCGATGTACACCGTGGTCTGCTCGCCGAACGTCACGCCGTACTTTTCCGCGGCGCGCTGCCGGGCCACCGCGAGCAAGGTGCCCTTGGGATAGGCGTCGGTGCCGTAACCGCCGATGTCGAAATCGACGTAGGCATCGAGGCCGAACGCGCGCAGCTTCAGCACGGCGTTCGGCTTGCCGTTGCCGGTCAGGACGGTCTGCACCGCGCCGTCGAGCTTGGCCACCGCGGCCATCGCCTCGGCCGCGCCGGGCAGCAACTGGCCCTGGGTCAGGAGGTCATCGCGGCGGGTCTGCAGGACCGTGGCTAGTTCGGCGCTGAAGGGCTCGAGCAGGTCCGCGCCGGCGGCGCGCACGTCGACGCCGTTCAGCGCGAGCGCGTCGAAGAAGATCTCCGATTCCGACTGGCCCGCCATCTGCGGCAGCTGGACCAGCGGGCGTCCGGCCACCGTGCCGAACGCCTCGGCGTAGGCCGCCCGCATCACCCGTCCGACATCGACCAGGGTCAGGTCGACATTCCACAGAACCAGCCGGTGAATCGCGTCCTCCGGTACGGGGTCAGCCCATGTGCGGGTAGCGGTAGTCGGTCGGGGGCACGAACAGTTCCTTGATCGCGCGGGCGGATACCCACCGGATCAGGTTGAAGACCGCGCCGGCCTTGTCGTCGGTGCCGCTCGCGCGGGCACCGCCGAACGGCTGCTGGCCGACCACCGCCCCGGTGGGCTTGTCGTTGATGTAGAAGTTGCCCGCCGAATAACGAAGCGCCTGGGTGGCTGCTGCGATGGCATGGCGGTCGGTGGCCAGGACCGAGCCGGTCAGCGCGTACGGAGCCACGTCCGCCGCCTGGGCCAGCATCTCGGCGTAGGCCGTGTCCGGGTAGACGCGCACGGCGAGGATCGGGCCGAAATACTCGGTCGTGAACACCTCGTCGGCCGGGTCGGAGCACTCGAGCACGGTGGGCGTCACGAAGAACCCGTCGGTGTCGTCGTACCGGCCGCCGGCCAGGATCCGGATGGACGGCGTGTGCTGCGCCCGGTCGATCGCCGCGGCGTGCTTGGCGAAGGCCCTGGCGTCGATGACGGCCCCCATGAACAGCGACAGGTCGGACGTCACGTCGCCCATGGTCAAGGACTCGACCTGGGCGATGAAGTCGTCACGGGTACGGTTCCAGACCGACTCGGGCAGGTAGGCGCGGGACGCCGCGGAGCACTTCTGTCCCTGGTACTCGAACGCGCCGCGGATCAAGATGGCGGCCAGGCTGCTCAGGTCGGCACTGGGGTGGACGATCACGAAGTCCTTGCCGCCCGTCTCGCCCACCACCCGGGGGTAGTTGTCGTACCTGGCGATGTTCTCGCCGACGGTGCGCCACAGGTGCTGGAAGGTCGCGGTGGAACCGGTGAAGTGGATGCCCGCCAGGTCCGGGTGGGTGAGCGCGACCTGCGACACCGCCTGCCCGTCGCCGGTCACCAGGTTGATCACGCCGGGGGGCAGGCCGGCCGCCTCGAGCACGCGCATGGTGTAGTGCGCGGCGAGCTGCTGGGTCGGCGACGGCTTCCAGACCACGACGTTGCCGAGCAGCGCCGGGGCCGTCGGCAGGTTGCCCGCGATCGAGGTGAAGTTGAACGGCGTGATGGCCAGCACGAACCCCTCGAGCGGGCGGTACTCCATCCGGTTCCAGGCGCCGGGCGCCGATTCCGGCTGCTCGGAGAGCAACCGCCGGGCGAAGTGCACGTTGTAGCGCCAGAAGTCGATCAGCTCGCAGGCCGCATCGATCTCCGCCTGGTACGGCGACTTGGACTGGCCGAGCATGGTCGCGGCGTTCAGCGTGGCCCGCCAGGGCCCGGCCAGCAGGTCCGCCGCCTTGAGGAAGATCGCGGCCCGGTCGTCGAAGTCAAGCGCTCGCCAGCCCGGTGCCGCCTGCTTGGCCGCGTGGATCGCGGCGGCCACGTCCACGCTGCTCGCGTTGCCCAGCTGGCCGAGCACGTGATGGCGGTTGTGCGGCTGCACCACGTCAATCAGCTCGCCCGCCGCCATCTGCTGCGTGCCGCCGATGGTCATGGTGAGCTCGGTCGGCTGCCCGGTGAGTTCCTTGATCTTGCCTTCCAGCGCGGCTCGCTCGTGGCTGCCCGGCTGGTACTGCCGGACCGGCTCGTTGGCCGGCACGGGGGTCCTGGAGACGGCGTCCATCGCGATCGCTCCTGGCTTTCGGGGGTTTTCGGGGCTGGCGTGGAGGATACCTCCATAGTCCCATCGCTCAGCTCACTCAGCCAGGTAGGGCAGCTCCTGGGTGGCGTACCAGCCGAGCTCGTGACCTTCGGCGCCATCCACGGTGAACCTGGCGTCCTCATCGCCGGCGTCGGCGGCGGGCAGCGCTTCGGCGGCGCTGCGCACGTCGGCCCCGGCTTGGGAGTCGTCGACGTGAGCCGAGGCCAGGCGCTTGACCGGGATCGGCTCGCCGATCACCACCCGGGCCGGCTCGCCGTCCCGCGCGTCCCAGCTCACCTGCTCGGGCTGGATTTCGGCGGCCAGCACCACCCGCCGGGACGGCGCGGCCGGGTCACCGGCGAGCATCCGCAGGGAGGCGCGCGCCGCCTCGGTCAGCGCGGCGTATTGCAGTTCCTCCTCGTCTCCGCTGGCGTACGCCTCACGCAACGCGGGCGTGACCGCGAACCCCGCCAGCGGGCCGGGCCCGAGCTGGCCGACCCGCAGGGCCGCGGCCAGGGCCGGAAGGGTCGACGGCACGAAGACGCGCATGGCGAGCGTTAGCCCAGACCGGCCGCGAGCGCAGGCCTTCCTGGGCTGCGCGAGCAGTCGGTGCGGATGACGCGGTCAGCAACCATAACGGGTTCCTCGAATAACGCGAGCTTGCGCGAAGATCCAGTGCCCAGAGTCTGCCATAACCGCGGCTCCGGTGGCGGACGGGTCACGAGTTTGCGCTGGGGT
>JASIGD010000127.1 GCA_030045295.1 Streptosporangiaceae bacterium | reverse complement strand
CTGCGCGTCTCGGCGAAGAAGAAGGACGATCTGCAGGCGGTCATCGCGCTGCTCAAAGGCAAGGAATTCGACTTCGCGCTCCAGTTCGTCAATTACCGCTGACGCGAGCCCTGGCGCGGCATCTCGGCGGGCGGCACCTCGCCTCGGGCAGGCCCGCGGCCCGTCGGGACCGGCGCCCCGGCCCAGGTCTGGCGGTGGCCGGCGGCACCTGATCACGCCGGCATTCGACCGCTGACGGAGGCATCCCGCACATGACGGCCGTAGGTGTCCTGGACCTGTTCGCTGGCGCGGGCGGCCTGTCAATCGGTCTGGAAGCCGCGGGCTTCACGATCGTGGCGGGCGCCGACATAGATCCGGACGCGTGCGATACCTACGCGAAGGCCCATCCCGCCGCGGAGGTGCTGCGCCTCGACGTCGCCCAGGTCTCGTTCAGGCCGTGGCGGAACGCCGTGGACTGCGTGGTCGGCGGTCCGCCCTGCCAGCCGTGGAGTACCGGCGGAAAGCGGCTCGGAACCGATGACCCCCGGGACGGCTGGCCAGGATTTCTCAAGGCCCTCGAAGAGATCGCGCCCCGTGCCTTCATCGCGGAGAATGTGGCAGGCCTGGTCAGCGGCATCCGCAGGCCCTACTTCGACGCGCTCATGAAGCGCCTCGGAGATCTCGGCTTCACCGTCACGTCGAAGGTGGTGAACGCGGCCGACTATGGCGTTCCGCAAAACCGGCTGCGGCTGATAATGGTCGGCCTGCGGCAGGGTGCCTTTCTATTCCCCGCGCCGGCGCGGGGGCTGAGCCGGCCATCCAGGCCGCCAGCGGGCGCGGTTATCAGCGCCGAGCCGATAGGAATAGCCAATCCCTCGATAGTCACCTACGCTCGCCATCCGGACCTGCGCCCCAACGCGTACGACGGGCACATCTTCAATGGCGGCGGGCGGCCCATTGACCTGGCCAAGCCGGCACCGACTCTGCTGGCCAGCATGGGCGGCAACAAGACGCCGTGGGTCGACACGCGGGGAATCGTCCCGGAGTACCACGCGCACCTGCTGTCCGGCGGCGAACCCAGGATCGGGCGTGTCCCGGGCGCACGGCGGATCACCGTCGAAGAAGCCGCGCTGCTGCAGACGTTTCCCCCGGGCATGCGCTTCGCCGGGCGCCGGTCAAGCTGTTACCGGCAGATCGGCAACGCGGTCCCGCCGCTGCTCGCCCGGGCGATCGGGGAGGAGATCTTGCGGCAGCTCGGCTGAGAGCGGCCTGCCCTCCGCGGTCACGCCGAAGGCGGAAGCGCGAATCAGCCGCCGCCCGAGTTCCGGTCGCCGTCGTTACCCAACCGCATCCACGGCGAAGTCCGGAGCATTGGCCCGGCGCTCGGGGAACAGGGCGCGCCGGGGAGATCAGCGGCGGTAGCCGGCCAGGGCTTCCAGCCTGCGGACGCGCTCGCCCGCGGGCGGGTGGGTGCGGAACAGCCCGGCGAACCCCTCGGCGCGGAACGGGCTGGCGATCATCAGGTGACCGACCGAGGTCAGCCGCCCGTCGGGCGCGAGGGCCAGCTCCGCCGTCCCCGTGTCGATCTTGCGCAGGGCGCTCGCCAGAGCCACCGGATCACCGGACAGCCGCGCGCCCGCCACGTCGGCGCGGTATTCGCGCGCGCGGCGCACCGTCAGCCGGACCACCAGCGCGGCGACCGGCCCGAGCACCAGCATCAGCGACGTCTCCAGCACGCCCAGGCCCGAGGAGCCCGAGCCCTTCGGCGCGGGCGAGCCAGGCGCGGCCGGCGCGGGCGCGCCGGAGCGGCCGGGCAAGAGCCTGGCCAGGCCCGCCGGGAACGTGATGACCGTGGCCAGCCCCGCCGACGCCGTCGCGGCGAGGAGGTCCCCGCTGGACACGTGGGCGAGTTCATGTCCCAGCACGCCCCGCAACTCGGGCTCGTCGAGCGCCAGCAGCAGGCCTTCGGTGCAGCAGACGGTGGCGGTACGCGGGCCGCGCCCGACCGTGAACGAGTTCGGCTGCCCGGCGGGCGACACGAACAGCCGCGGCACCGGAAGCCGGCCGGCCTTGCTCAGCTCCCGGACCAGCCGGTAGAGCTCGGGATGCTCCACCTCGCTGACCGGCCTGGCCAGCATCGCGGACAAGGCCAGGCGGTCGCAGTACGCGTAACCGACCGCCACGGCCACCGCGGCCGCGGCCAGTCCGACGATCGCGCCCGGCTCAGCGGCCACCGCGAACCCGATCGCGGCGCAGCCGGCGAGCAGCACTATCACGGCGGTCACCAGCCCGGCGGCCGCGCTGGTCAGTACGGCCGCTCGCAGCCGGTGACCGCGCACAGCCATGCACCTCCCAGGGCCGGTCGCCGCCCAGCAGCGGCAATGACGACACGTTCTCGCAAGTATGTGACATAAGTCTCATCCGTGCGCGAGGCACGTTATGCACAAGCCTGGCAGCGGGTTCTTACCGGAATCTGTCACAAACTACATTGGCCGCGCCACATCAACACGGGCCTGGGAATATCACCGGACAGATGAACGTTCCTGGGCCTGTTTCGGCGTAAGATTTGTACCGTCCTAACTCATGCCCCCGGCCGTGGGGTGGTGCTGCGTGAGCGTTCGGCCGCGGCATGCGGAGGAGGTCTTCCAACTGTGACCAAGCAGGTCCAGAAGCTCGATCACGTCATCATCAGGTTCGCGGGCGACTCTGGCGACGGCATGCAGCTCGCGGGGGACAGGTTCACCCAGGAGACGGCGATCTTCGGGAATGACCTATCTACCTTGCCGAATTTCCCCGCGGAAATCCGGGCGCCAGCCGGCACGCTCCCCGGCGTCTCGAGTTTCCAGCTCCATTTCGCCGATCACGATATCCTCACGCCGGGCGACGCGCCCGATGTGCTCATCGCCATGAACCCGGCCGCGCTGAAGGCCAACATCAAGGACCTGCCGCGAGGCGGCGACCTGATCATCAATACCGACGAGTTCACCAAGCGCAACCTCACCAAGGTCGGCTACGAGGCCAGCCCGCTCGAGGACGGCTCGCTCGAGCGGTACCACGTGCACGCGGTGCCGATCACGTCGATGACGGTCAAGGCGCTGGAGTCGTTCGACATCACCAGGAAGGATGCCGAGCGGGCGAAGAACATGTTCGCGCTCGGGATGCTCTCCTGGCTGTACGACCGGCCGGTGGAGGGCACGCTCGGCTTCCTCAAGTCCAAGTTCGCGGGCAAGCCCGAGATCATGGCGGCGAACGTGGCCGCCTTCCAGGCCGGCTGGAACTTCGGCGAGACTACCGAGGCGTTCTCGGTCCGGTACGAGGTCAAGCCCGCGCCGCTGGCCCCCGGCACCTACCGGAACATCAGCGGCAACACCGCGCTGGCCTACGGGCTGATCGCGGCCGCGCAGCTCGCCGGGCTGCCGTTGTTCCTCGGCTCCTACCCGATCACGCCGGCGTCGGACATCCTGCACGAGCTGGCCAAGCACAAGCGGTTCGGGGTCCGCACGTTCCAGGCCGAGGACGAGATCGGCGCCATCGGCGCGGCGCTCGGCGCGTCGTTCGGCGGCTCGCTGAGCGTGACCAGCACATCCGGGCCCGGCATGCTGCTCAAGGCCGAGACCATCGGCCTGGCCGTATCGGTCGAGCTGCCGCTGATCATCTGCGATATCCAGCGCGCCGGGCCGTCCACCGGGATGCCGACCAAGACCGAGCAGGCCGACCTGCTGCAGGCCATGTTCGGGCGGAACGGGGAGTCGCCCGTGCCGATCGTCGCCCCGGCCAGCCCCGCCGACTGCTTCAACGCGGCGATCGAGGCGGCCAGGATCGCGGTGAAGTACCGCACCCCGGTGATCCTGCTGTCCGACGGCTACCTGGCGAACGGGTCAGAACCGTGGCGCATCCCCCAGGTCGCCAGCCTGCCCGACCTCAGCAGCCAGTTCGCGTTCGCGGCGCCCGGCGACGGCGGTTTCGAGCCGTTCCGGCGGGACCCGGCGACCCTGGCCCGGCCGTGGGCGATCCCCGGCACCCCCGGCCTGGAGCACCGGATCGGCGGCATCGAGAAGGCCGACGTCACCGGGGACATCTCCTACGACCCGGACAACCACGACCGGATGGTCCGGCTCCGCCAGGCCAAGATCGACGGCATCGCGGCCGACATCGAGCCGCTGTTCGTCGACGACCCGGACGGCAGCGCCCGCGTCCTCGTGCTCGGGTGGGGGTCGACGTTCGGCTCCATCGGCGCGGCCGTCCGGCGGGCGCGCAACGCCGGTCACGCCGTGGCCCAGGCGCACCTGCGCCACCTCAACCCGTTCCCGCCGAACCTGGGCGACGTGCTCCGCCGCTACGACAAGGTGCTCGTGCCCGAAATCAACCTCGGCCAGCTCGCCCTGCTGCTGCGCGGGCGTTTCCTGGTCGACGTGATCTCCTACAACCGGGTCCGCGGCCTCCCGTTCCGGGCGGCCGAGCTGGCCGGAGTCATCGAGGATGTGATCGGTCATGCCTGAGACCAACGGCCACCGCGCTCGCGAGGTGACCGCAGCAGGCCAGCAGG
>JASIGD010000126.1 GCA_030045295.1 Streptosporangiaceae bacterium | reverse complement strand
GGAACCGTCGGACGTAGGATGTTTCACGCCGCCAAGGTGCCTGGTCGCGCCCCGGAAGATGCCGGATCGAGTCGGGCGGTATTGAACCGTTGCGCTGGCCGTAACCTGCCCAGTCTTGCCAAGGTGAGAATATGGAGACTTCTGCGCAGTCGGTACAGCTTACCGGGAGTTCTTTCGGCCCGCATCGTCATATCTGTGCCTTCTTCAACAGCATCGACGAGCAGCATCGCGTACTCCGCCCGTTTATCACGGACGGTTTCGTTGATGGGGATAAGGCTTTCCATTATGTCAATCCCGAGCGGCGGGAAGAGCATCTCAGTTGGCTCGCCGAAGCAGGGATCAATGTCGAGGAGGCGATGAGCGCCGGCCAATTGGAGGTGCAGCCGTGGCAAGACAGCACACTCCGTGGCGGACGCTTTGACCTGGAGACCTGGCTTTCGGCATTCGAGGACATTCTTCAGTCCGGGCCTGCCGCCGGGTACGGTCAGACAAGGTTCTTCGGGCACATGGAATGGGCGCTGTCCGGCTTGCCGGGCACCGAGGACCTCATGGAGTACGAGACGCGGGTCAACTACGTGATCCCTAAGTATGAAGATACGGTGGTCTGCACGTATGACCTGACGAAGTTCGGCGCGAGCGCGGTAGTGGACGCCTTGCGGACGCATCCCGTCGTGATTGTCGGCGGCCTGCTCCAGGAGAACCCATTCTACGTTTCTCCTGACCAGTTGCTAAGCGAGATCCGAGAGCGGCGGTCGGCGGGTAAGAGTACCGACACGGCGGACTAGTGACCGCCGAGACCGATGCCGACGCCGAGCTCGTCGCTCTGCGAACGGTACTCAGGGATCTCGTGGCGCTGTCCGCTATACCGGCATCGTGGGTCGGCAGGGAACCGGCCGCCGTGGCGGCCGGACTGGCCGACACGCTGACCGGATTGCTGAGGCTGGACTTCGTCTTCGTTCGCTTGTGCGTTCCTGGTTTCGCCGGCGCGGTCGATGCCACGCGCGGGGAGGCCTGGAAGACGTTTCCGAGATGGCTTGAAAATCATCTCGCCGAGAGCAATGGGCTCTCCGGCAAGGAAATCATTTCCGACGTCGACGGCGGCGCCGTTCCACGTCGCGGTATTGTCATTCCTATTGGTGTCGATGCTGAGGGCGGTGTAGTCGCTGCAGCCTGTGGTCGCGCCGATTTCCCCTCTGCGTCTGACCAACTCTTGCTCAACCTGGCTACAAATCACGCGGCGGCAGCATTTCAGAGCGTGCGGCTCAACGAATACCACGCCCAAATGTGGTTCCTGGAAAGCCTGGACAGGATCGACCGCGCCATCCAGCGGACCAGCGACCTCGACCAGATGATGGGCGCGGTACTCGACGTCGTGCTGGCGGCCTTCAGATGCGATCGAGCCTGGCTGGTTTATCCCTGTGACCCGGAAGCCTTCCATCCCGGTGCTCCAGACGTTCTCCAGCGCGTGCGCGCGGAGCGGACCCGGCCGGAATACAACGGCGCCCGCATGGCCGACGCGGGCATCCCGAACGACCCGGAGATCGCCGACGTCTCCCGGGTGGCCCGGGCCTCGGGCGGTCCGGTGCGATTCGACCCGGAATCAGACCATGCGCCGCCCGTCCGGCTTGCCGAACGGTTCGGCGTCCAGTCCATGATCGCCATGGCCGTTTACCCGAAGGTTGACCAGCCCTACTTGTTGGGGTTGCACCAGTGCTCTTACCGGCGGGTCTGGACGCTGCAGGAGGAACGGCTGTTTCACGAGATCGGCCGTCGGCTAGCCGACGCACTCGATACCCAGCTGATGTTCCGTGACCTGCGCGAAAGCGAACGCAAGCTCGAGCGGAGCCGGGCCGAGCTTGCTGCCTCGCGGGCGCGGATAGTCACCGCCGCGGACGAGACGCGGCGCCGGATCGAGCGCGACCTGCACGACGGCGTCCAGCAGCGGCTCATCTCCGCGCTGCTCGCGCAGCGGGCGGCGCAGGCGACGGTCCCGTCCGGCCTGCTCGAGCTCCAGGCGCGGTTGTCCGAGTTGGCCGACGGACTTGTGGGAGCGGTGGAAGAGCTGCAGGAGATCTCACGCGGTATCCACCCCGCCATCCTGGCCGACGGCGGGCTCGCGCGCGCGCTCAAGACGCTGGCCCGGCGGTCAGCTGTCCCCGTCGACCTTGACGTCCGCACCGAGACGCGGCCGCCCGAGCCGGTCGAGGTCGCCGCCTATTACGTCGTGTCGGAAGCGCTCACGAACGCAGCCAAGCACGCCCATGCCTCCGTCGTGCACGTCACCGTCGAACTTCGTCACGGTGTCCTGGAGCTTTCGATCAGCGACGACGGCTCGGGAGGGGCCGATCCCTCGCGCGGCTCCGGACTCATCGGCCTCACCGACCGCGTCGATGCGCTCGGGGGAACGATCGAAGTCGCGAGCCCCGTCGGCCACGGAACCACGCTGCGTGTCACGCTTCCCCTCGAAGCGAGCTGACACGCCCTGGCGTTTCGGTCGTGGGGTCTGTCAGGCCTGTCCGCAGGACTGACAGACCTGTCCCCGCGGTATTCCGGCTAGCTGGTACGCAGGTTGGGTGCCTGCAGGGAAGACCTGCGTGGTCAGGTAGGCGATCGTCAGCTATAGGTAGTAACCCTGTCGATCACACAGTGGGCGCCATGATACCTGCCGAACGATCCCAAGCCATCGCCACTTCGCACGCTCCAGTACCAGCTGTCAGAGGACGGATCGTCTCCCGCCAGGGGTTGTTCGACCGGCTCGACCGAGCAGCGCGCGTCACCCAGATATCGGCCCCGGCCGGGAGCGGGAAGACGTACTTGCTGCGGTCCTGGATCGTCGAGTCCGGCCTGGCGGACAGCGCCGCCTGGGTTGCGGTGCAGGCCGCAGAGCCCGATCCGCAGCGGTTCTGGATCTCGGTTCTCGACGCTCTGCGGGACACGATCGCCGGGTCAAAGCTGATAAGGCCGCTGACGGGCGCGCCTGACCTGAACGGCTGGGCGGTCGTCGAGCGGCTGTTGGAAGACCTCGAGCCGCTGGAGGATTCCCTCTGGCTAGTGATTGACGATGTGCACGAGCTGCGCTCGGCCGAGGCGCTCGCTCAGCTGGAGCTGCTGATGGTGCGGGCACCGGCGGAGCTGCGGTTCGTGCTGGTCACCCGCCGGGAGATGCGGCTGGGCCTGCACCGGCTCCGGCTGGAGGGGGAGCTGACCGAGATCCGTGCCGCCGATCTGCAGTTCAGCGTCGATGAGGCGCGGGCCCTGTTCGAAGCGGCTGGCGTAGAACTGTCAGAGTCGGGCCTGGCGGCGCTGGTCAGACGGACCGAAGGCTGGGCGGCCGGATTGCGGCTGGCTGCACTGTCGCTGGCCAGGCACCCCGATCCAGAGCAGTTCGCGGCGGAATTCTCCGGTAGTGAGCGCACGGTGGCCCAGTACCTGCTGGCCGAGGTGCTGGATCACCAGCCGGAGTCGGTGCGCCGGCTGCTGCTGCGCACATCGGTGTGCGAGCGGATCAGCGGCGAGCTCGCCGACCTGCTGACGGGCGGGTCGGGCGGAGAGCGGATCTTGCAGGACCTGGAGGACGCCGGCGCGTTCGTGGTGTCGCTGGACGGACGCCGGTCCTGGTTCCGCTACCACACGTTGTTCGCCGACCTGCTGCAACTGGAACTGCGGCGCACCGAGCCGGCCGAACTGGCTGCCCTGCTCGGCGCGGCCGCCGGGTGGTACGCGGAACACGGCTATCCGGTGGAGGCGGTCCGCCACGCCCAGGCGGCCCGGGACTGGGACCTGGCCGCTCGCCTGCTGTCGGATCACTTCCTCGGCCTTACCCTGGACGGCCAAGGCGCCACCGCGCACCAGCTGCTGGCCCGGTTCCCGGCCGAGATGGTCGAAGCCGATCCGAAGCTGGCCGTGCTGATGGCCGCCGACGAGCTGCTCCGCAGATCCCTGGAGGCGGCGGAGCGCCATCTGGCGCGGGCCGAGCAGGAGGCCACGGCGGTGCCCGCGGACCGCCGCGGGCGCTTCCAGGTCAACCTGGCCCTCATGCGGCTGTCCCTGGCTCAGCGACGCGGCGACCTCCCGGCTGTGGTCGAGCAGGCGCAGCGGCTGCTGGCCCCCGCCGAGGCGGCCGAGGCCGGTTCCGCGCTGGATGCGGACACGCGCGCGCAGGCGCTGGTCACCCTCGGCACCGCCGAGCTGTGGGCGCTGAGGGCCGCGGAGGCTGAGCGGCACCTCGAACAGGGCAGCGCCCTGGCCCGGCGGATCGGGCGGCCGTGGCTCGAGGTCGGCGCCCTGGCGCACGGGGGCTGGGCCGCTAGCTTCCGGTCGTTCGCGCTCGCGACCAAGCAGTTCGGGCAGGCGATCGAGCTGGCCCGGGAGCATGGCTGGACCGGAGAGCCGGTCGCTGCCGTCGCCTACGTGGGCCTTGGCGCCATCCGGGTCTGGCAAATGCAGCTCGAGGAGGCCGAGGCGCTGCTGGATCAAGCCGAGCGTGCCCTCCGGGGCGAGGTGGAACCCGCGGCCGGGGTGGTGCTCCACCAGGCCCGCGGGATGCTCGAGCTCGCGCGCGGTCATGACGGTAGGGCGCTGGCTGCCTTCGGGGCCGCCGACCGGCTGGCCGACCTGCTCGTCGCCGCGCACCCGCGCTTGGCGCCCATGCGAGCGTACATGCTGCAAACGCTGGTACGCCTGGGCGACATCGGACGTGCCGAGCAAGCACTCGCCGGGCTGGACGATACCGATCGCGGAGAGCTGCGCACCGCCCTCGCGGCGCTGCGCCTCACCCAGGGCGACCCGCGGGCGGCGACCGACACGCTCGCCCCCGTCCTGGACGGCTCCGCCCCCGTGACCAACCCGGGCTGGGCGAGTCAGGCGTTCCTGCTGGAGGCGATCGCCCGCGACGCACTCGGCGACCCGGCGGCCGCAGGACGCGCCTTGGAGCAGGCGCTCGATCTCGCCGAGCCCGACGGCGCGATCTTCGCCTTCGTCCTCCACCCCGCTCCGGAGCTGCTCCAGCGCCACGCCCGGCGCCGCACCTCACACGCCGCCCTGATCGCGGAGATCCTCAGCCTGCTGGCCCCGGGGGGGAACGGGAGGGTGGCCAGCCCTCCCGTGAGCAGGGGCCTGGGGGGTATCGTCCCCCCCAGAGTTACGGAGCCGCTCAGCGGAAGCGAGACCCGCGTGCTGCGCTTCCTGCCGACCAACCTGTCGGCGCCTGACATCTCCGGCCAGCTGTCCGTGTCGGTGAACACCGTCCGGACGCACATGCGGCACGTGTACGAAAAGCTGGACGCGCACAGCCGTGCCGAGGCCGTCGAGCGGGCCCGTGCTCTCGGCCTGCTCGCGCCGTCATCGCGCAGGTCATAGGCGGACTCTGGTGCCAAACAGGTCGGCTGGCCTCATGGCCGGCTTGGTGAGCCGGCATCACGTGGTCCGGATGACCTGGCCGGCCCTCAGGCTCGGTGGTCGGCGGGCGCGGATTGTCGCGGACGAGCCGGCACTCCTAGCGCCCTGGCCGCGAACTTACCAGCTAGCCGCAATGCCGGGAACACCAAAATCACGTAAACCTGGTGATGCCGGGTCACCAAGCCGGGCGCAAGGCTGGCCCTTGGCGGCCTGGCCCCAGTTGGGCCGAAGGCCGGTGATTCACTACCGGATGGGAGACGCTCATGACCAGTGATCCGCTCGCCGCGCCCGAGCCGACCAGTGCCGTCGCGGTGCTCGGGACCGGCATCATGGGATCGGCCATGGCCCGCAACCTGGTCACGGCCGGGCTGCGCACGACGGCGTGGGACCGCTCGCTCGAGGCCACGGCGCCGCTCGCGGCCGCGGGCGCGGCGGTGGCCGAGTCAGCGGAGGACGCGATCGCCGATGCCCCAGTGGTGATCACGATGCTGCCGACTGCCGACGTCGTGGCGTCGGTGATCTTCGCCCATGACCGGCCGGGGTTCGCGCCGGGCGCGGTGTGGGCACAGATGGGCACGATCGGCGTGGCCGAGACTATCGAGCTGGCCGACAGGCTGAGCCGGGTGCGGCCGGACGTGATCTTCGTGGACGCCCCGGTGTCGGGCAGCAAGGGGCCGGCCGAGGCGGGCCAGCTGCTCATCCTGGCGTCCGGCCCGGCCGCGGCCGAACCGGCCCTGGCCCCCGCGTTCGCCGCGATCGGCCGCAAGACCGTCTGGCTGGGAGCGGCCGGCCAGGGCAGCCGGATGAAGCTGGTCGTCAACAGCTACCTGTCCTTCCTGATCGAAGGTGTGGCCGAGGCGCTCGAGCTGGGCCGCCGGCTGGGCATCGACCCGGCCGGGCTGGACGCGGTCATCGAGGGCGGCCCGCTAGACGCGCCGCTGGCCGGCGCCAAGCTGCACAAGATCGCCCGCGGCGACTTCGCGCCGGAGTTCCCGCTGGAATGGGCCCTGAAGGACGTCGACCTGGCCATCGCGGCCGCAGATGGCACCAGGCTGCCGATGCTCGAGGCGCTATCCCGCCAGTGGCACACCGCCGTGGAGGCCGGCTACGGCCGCGATGACATCAGCGCCGCGCGCCTGGCCCTGGGCGATCCGACGCGGGTGGCTGGCTGACCGATGGAAACGAACACGACCGGCCCCCGGCCTTCCCGGCTCGCCCCGCCCTTCGTCGGCTGACGCGGTCATGGACAGAGACCGCACGGACTGGCGGGACCATGCTGCCTGCCTGCGCGCCGATCCCGACCTGTTCTTCCCGGTCGGCCCGGCCGGGCCGGCGCTCCGCCAGGCCGACGAGGCCAAACGAATCTGCCTGACCTGCCCGGTGCGGACGCCGTGCCTGAGGTGGGCGCTGGACCAGGACATCCTCTCGGGCATCTGGGGCGGCACCACCGAGGATGAGCGGCGTGCGATCCGGCGAGCCGCCGCCCGGAGGCGCCGCGCTCCGCGGTCTGGTGCGCAAATCACCGGCACCAGGTGAGGCCGACTCGCCGGACCGCCCGGGGCGGGAATCAAAGGTCCCTGGCGGTGTTGCCCCTCTGGCCAGCCTCCGGCATGCCCGGGGGCACGCACCCGGCCCGTTCGGACAAAAGGCTTTTGATCCGAACGGAGCCGCGGATCAGCTCATCGTCCATTGCGAGGGCCCATCGTTGTAGCCCGCTGCGTGGTGCGGGCCGATAATCATGCTGTGGAGACGAGCCGGACCCGAGTGGTGCTGGCCGACGACGACGTCCTGCTACGCGAGGGCCTGGCCAGCCTGCTGGACCGCTCCGGGCTGGAGGTCGTCGGGCAGGCCGGTGACGCGGCCGGGCTGCTGGAGCTGGTCGGCCGGCTGCGGCCCGGGCTCGCGGTGGTGGATATCCGGATGCCGCCCAAGCATTCGACCGAAGGGCTGGAGGCGGCCCGGGTGATCCTGCGCGACTACCCAGAAACCGCGGTGATGGTGCTCTCCGCGCACGTGGAGGTCGAGCACGCGATGGACCTGCTGGTGGCCGGGCACCGCACCGGGTACCTGCTGAAGAGCCGGGTAACCGACGTGGCCGAGTTCATCGACACGCTCAGACGGGTCGAGCGGGGCGGGTCGGCTGTGGATCCGGCGCTGGTGGCCGAGCTGGTAGCGGCCCGGCGAGTCGACGATCCGCTAGGCCAGCTGACCGGCCGGGAGCGGGAGGTGCTGGCGCTGATGGCCGAAGGACGCTCCAATGCCGGGATCGGGCAGGTGCTGTGGGTGACCGAGGGCACGGTGGAAAAGCACGTGCGCAGCATCATGATGAAGCTCGGCCTGCCGGAGACCGCCGAGGTCCACCGCCGCGTGCTGGCCGTGCTTGCCTTCCTGGAAGCCGCCTGATTTGAGGACTGATGCTAGCTGCAATGCGGACGGGGCCGCGCGCTGGGAAACTGATCCTGTGAACCTTCGGTGCGTGATAGTCGACGACGACGCGCCGTTTCTCGAAGCGGCGCAGACCTTGCTGGAGCTAGACGGGGTGACGGTGGCCGGGGTGGCCAGTACCTCTGCCGAAGCGGTCCAACGCGTCAAGGCGCTGGGCCCGGACGTCGTGCTGATCGATATCCGCCTGGGCGAGGAATCCGGTTTCGACGCCGCCAGGCAGCTGGCATCCAACGGTCAGGCCGCGGCGGTGATCATGATTTCCACGCACGCCGAGGCGGACTACGCCGACCTGATCGCGGAAAGCCCGGTCACCGGGTTCTTGCCCAAGGCGGAGCTGTCGGCCATGGCCATCCGCCGGATCCTCAGGACGAGCTGACCATCCAGCACGGCCACCGCCGCCAGCGGCAAATCACCTCCCGGTCGCCATCGTGGCCGGCGGAGGCGGCGGGGGCACAGCACGTGCCCGGCACGATAACCCGGACGCCGGCCCCGTCAGCCCGCCCGGCGAAGCCGCTACGGCGCACGACCTCACACCGCAGGACTCAGGGCGCAGCGAGTCGGG
>JASIGD010000125.1 GCA_030045295.1 Streptosporangiaceae bacterium | reverse complement strand
CAGCCGGGCCCCGAGCATGCTCGCCGCCTTCTCCAGATCGGCCAGGTTACCGCCGCCCGCCGCCCTGGTGTCGGCGAGGACTACGTCCACAGTAAGCTCCGGCGCGTGCTGGGCGAGGACTTCCAGGTGCTTGTGCGGTGAAAAGCCGCCGGTCTCCCCCGGCTGCGGCGCCAGGTTGAGCACCACCAGCCGCCGCGCCGCGGTGACGTGCACCGCGGCGGCGAGCTCGGGCACCAGCAGGTGCGGCAGCACGCTGGTGAACCACGAGCCCGGGCCGAATATCACCCAGTCGGCGTCGAGCACGGCCCGCACCGCCTCCGGCGCCGCGGGCGGGTCGGCCGGCAGCAGCGTGATGGACTGCACCTGGCCCGGAGTCGTGGCGCACTCCGCCTGGCCCCGGACCGTCGTGACCTCGCCCGGCCGGGCCGGATCGGCGCCCGCCACCTCCGCGACGATGTCCAGCGGGACCGCGGCCATCGGCAGCACCCGGCCGCCGGTGCCGAGCAGCCTGCCCACCCAGTCCAACCCGGCGACGGTGTCGCCGAGCAGATCCCAGAGCGCGACGATGAGCAGGTTGCCGACGGCGTGACCGGCGAGCTCGCCGTCCCCGCCGAACCGGTGCTGCACCACCTTGCTCCACGTGGTGCCCCATTCGTCGTCGCGGCACAGCGCGGCCAGCGCCATCCGCAGGTCGCCGGGAGGCAGGACGCTGTAGTCACGGCGCAGCCGGCCGCTGGACCCGCCGTCGTCGGCCACCGTGACGATGGCGGTGAGGTCGCCGGTCACCCGGCGCAGCGCGCCCAGCGACGCGGCCAGCCCGTGACCCCCGCCGAGCGCCACCGCCCGCACCCCGGCCAAGGTCACTCCCGCCCCAGATCGCGGTGTACGACCTGGACGTCCGTGTCGGTAGCCCGGGCCGCCGCGAGGCGCGCCGCCAGTTCGCCGGCAATCGCCACGCTGCGGTGCTTGCCGCCGGTGCACCCCACCGCGAAGGTCACGAATCGCTTGCCCTCGCGTTCATAACCGGGCAGCACGACGTTCAGCAGCTCGGTGTAGTGATCCAGGAACTCCCCGGCGCCCGGCTGGGACAGCACGTAATCCCGCACCGGCGCGTCCTGCCCGGTCATCGGCGCGAGCTCCGCGATCCAGTGCGGGTTGGGCAGGAACCGGCAGTCCGCCACCACGTCGGCGTCGACCGGCAGGCCGTACTTGTAGCCGAACGAGACGATCGACAAGCGCAGGCCGGCGGCCGTGCCGCCGCCGAAGAAGTCCCGGATCCTGGCGCGCAGCTGGTGCACGTTGAGCCGGGATGTGTCCACGACCAGGTCGGCGTCGCCGCGTACCTCGCGCAGCAGTTCGCGCTCGGCCGCGATGCCGTCGGTCACCCGCCCGGTACCTTGCAGCGGGTGTGGCCGCCGCTCGCTGTCGAACCTGCGCACGAGCGTGTCCTCGGTCGCCTCGAGGAACACCACTCGCGCCGCCGCGCCGCGCGCGGCGAGCTCGCTGATGGCCGACTTCAGGTCGGTGCTGAACGCGCGGCTGCGGTAGTCGACCACCGCGGCCATCCGCGACACCGCCCCGTTCGTCCTCGCGGCGAGGTCGGCCATCGTGGGCAGCAGGCTCGGCGGCAGGTTGTCCACCACGTACCAGCCGAGGTCCTCGAGCGCCTTGGCGGCGGTGGACCGGCCGGCGCCGGACAGCCCGGTGATGATGACGATGTCCGTCTGCTCGTCAGCCGTCCTCATGCTGGTCTCCCCTGGGCTGTGCTGCCGCGGGAACCGCGGAACTCAGGGCCGCCGCGATCGCCGCGGCGAGCCTGGGGCCGATACCGGGCACGGCCGCGATCTCCTCGACGCTCGCCGCGCAGAGCTTACGTACCGAGCCGAAGTGCTTGAGCAGCGCGGCGCGCCGGGCCGGGCCAAGACCCGGCACCGTGTCGAGCACGCTCGCGGTGGCTGCCTTGCCTCGCTTCTGCCGGTGGTAGGTGATGGCGAACCTGTGCGCTTCGTCCCGGACCCGCTGCAGGAGGTACAGTCCCTCGCTGCTGCGCGGCAGGATGACCGGGTACTCCTCGCCCGGCAGCCATACTTCTTCCAGGCGCTTGGCCAGGCCGCAGACCGACACGTCATCGATGCCGAGCTCGGCCAGCGCCCGCGCCGCCGCCCCCGCCTGGCCCGGCCCGCCGTCGACGACAACCAGGTTGGGCGGGTAAGCGAACTTCTTCTGCGCTGTCACCACCGGCCGTTCGGAAGAAAGATCTTGATCTTCTTCGCTGGCCTCCGGGTCGCCAAGCGTGTCCAGCTCGCCGGTCTTCTCGCGTTCGGCCAGGTAACGGCGGAACCGGCGGGTGATCACCTCGTGGATCGCGGAGATGTCGTCGGTGCCGTCGGTCCCCCTGATCGCGAACCTGCGGTACTCGCTCTTGCGGGCCAGGCCGTCCTCGAAGACGACCATCGACGCGACCACGTGCGTGCCCTGCAGGTTCGACACGTCGTAGCACTCGATCCGCAGCGGCGCGTCGTCCAGGCCGAGGGCGTCCTGGATCTCGCTCAGCGCCTTGCTCCGCGTGGTCAGGTCGCTGGCCCGGCGGGTCTTGTGCAGGGCCAGCGTCTCGGCTGCGTTGCGGGCCACGGTCGCGAGCAGGGCCTTCTTGTCGCCGCGCCGCGGCACCCGCAGGTTGACCGGGCCGCCACGGCGTTCGGATAGCCATTGCGTCATGCTGTCCTGGTCGGGCGGCTGCTCGGGCACCAGGATCTCGCGGGGCATGCCGGCATTAACCGCCTCGGCCTCGGCCGGCACGTCCCCGTAGACCTGGCCCAGGAAGACCTCCACCAGGTCGGCTGTTGACACGTCCTCGACCTTGTCCAGCACCCAGCCGCGCTGGCCCCGGACCCGGCCGCCGCGCACGTAGAACACCTGGACGGCCGCTTCGAGCTGGTCCTCGGCCAGCGCGATCACATCACAGTCGGTGCCGTCGCCGAGGACCACCGCCTGTTTCTCTACCGCGCGCTCGAGCGCTCTCAGGTCGTCGCGCAGCCGGGCCGCGCGCTCGAACTCCTCCGCGGCGGCGGCCTGCTTCATCTCGGCCTCCAGGCGGGAGGCGAACCGGCTGGTCTGCCCGGCCATGAAGTCGCAGAAGTCCTCGGCCAGCTTGCGGTGGTCCGCCGCGCTGACCCGCTTGACGCACGGCGCCGAGCACTTGCCGATGTAGCCGAGCAGGCAGGGCCGGCCGATCTGTCCCGACCGCTTGAACACCCCTGCCGAACAGGTGCGGACCGGGAACACCCGCAGCAGCGTGTCTACCGTGTCGCGGATCGCCCAGGCGTGGCTGTACGGGCCGAAGTACCTGGTGCCCTTCCGCTTGGCGCCGCGCATCACCATGACCCGCGGGTATTCCTCGCCCATGGTGACGGCGAGATACGGGTAGCTCTTGTCGTCCCGGTACTTGACGTTGAACCGGGGGTCGAACTCCTTGATCCAGGAGTACTCCAGCTGCAGCGCCTCGACCTCGGTGCCGACCACCGTCCACTCAACACCCGCCGCCGTGGTCAGCATCGCCTGGGTGCGCGGGTGCAGGCTGGCGAAGTCGGCGAAGTAAGAGTTCAGACGCTGGCGCAGGGATTTCGCCTTGCCGACGTAGATCACCCGGCCGCGCTGATCGCGGAATCGGTAGACCCCTGGGGACTCGGGAATCTCGCCCGGCGCCGGCCGGTAGCCGTGCGGATCTGCCACGAAGTAACTTTACGCGGCCCTAGGTCTAACGGGTCCGCCCTCCGGCCGGCCACCATGTCTTTCGTGGGTTCGTTCTTCGCCGTGGCCGGGCGGCTTGCCGTCCGCTTCCGCTGGGTGATCATCCTGGCCTGGCTGGGCGGTGTCCTCGCGGCCATGTCGCTGCTGCCCTCGCTGTCCAGCGTGACGCAGAGCGACAACACGTCCTTCCTGCCGGCCAGCGCGCCCAGCGAGCAGGCGGCCCAGCTGGCCTCGCCGCTGCAGGGGGCCTCGCTGACCGCGGTCACCGTGGTGGCGGCCCGGACGGGCGGCCTGCTGACCGGCACCGACCAGGCGGCTATCACGCGGCTGGCCGTGGCGCTGTCGCGGGTCCCGAAGGTCGTGTCGGTGCGGGACGCCGGGGAGTCAGCCGACGGCCAGGCCGAGCAGCTCACGGTGCTGGCGGCGCTCGCCCAGTCCGGCGGGCTGGCCACGACCCAGCAGGCCAGCCTGGTCGGCGGCCTGCGCGACGCGATCCGGTCCACGGGGCTACCGGCCGGGCTTGAGGCGCGCACGGCCGGGCCGGTGGCCACCCGGGTGGACGACAACGCGACGTCTACTTCTTCCAGCAGCCGGGTGCAGTGGTTCTCGATCATCTTCGTGGTGGCCTTGCTGATCGCCGTCTTCCGCTCGGCGTTGGCGCCGCTCATCGCCGTGGTGCCGGCCGTCGTGGTGGTGCTGGTCGCGGAGCGGCTCACCGCCGAGGCCGCGGTGCACGGCCTGTCCGTCTCTCAGATCGCCTCGCTGCTGCTGATCGTGCTCGTGCTCGGCGCGGGCACCGACTACGCCCTGTTCCTGATGTTCCGGGTGCGTGAGGAGATGCGCGGCGGGCTGGCGTGCCGCGAGGCGATCGTCGGGTCGGTCGCGAAGGTCGGCGAGACCATCACGTTCTCCGCGGGCGTCCTGATCGCCGCGCTGCTATCGCTGGCCGTCGCCTCCTTCAGCCTCTACTCGGGCCTGGCGGCACCGCTGGCCATCGGGATCGGGCTGATGCTCGTCGCCGGGCTCACCCTGCTGCCCGCGCTGCTCGCAGTCTGCGGGCCGGTCGCGTTCTGGCCTTCGGATGTGAGCCCGGGTGCGGGTCGGGCCGGGTGGTGGGGGCCGGTCTGCGCGCGGATCGTCCGGCGGCCCTCGGTGACCCTGGTCGTCGGCCTGGTGGTGTTCGGCGCGCTGGCCGTGGCTTCAGCCGGATACCTGGCCGCCGGATTCGGCGGCGCCGTGACCGCGCCGGCGGGCAGCGACTCCGCGCAGGGGAACGCGCTGCTGACCGAGCACTTCCCGCAGACGGCCGTCAACCCCACGATCATCGTGCTGCGCCTGCGGCACCCGGTCTGGGCGGACGCGGCGGCCGTGGCCGCCGCCGGGCGGCAGCTGGCCGCGAGCCCGCAATTCACCGCGGTGGTCGGACCTCTGAACGCCAACGGCACCGTGCTGACCGCGGCGCAGTACGCCGCGCTGCACGCCGCCTTCGGGCCGCCCCGCGGGCTTCCCGCCACGCTGGCCGCGAAGACCCCGCGGGCGAAGCTCTCGGCGTACCAGGCCTACCGCGCGAGCGGCACGTACGTGAGCGGGGACGGGTACACGATCTCGTTCGCGACGGGCCTGACCGCCGGCAATCCCACCACGACCGCGGCGGAAGAGGCGGTGCCCGCCATCCGGGTTGCCGCCGCCCGCGCGGCGCGCGTTGCCGGAGCTTCCGCGTACGGTGTCACCGGGCAGGCAGCGTTCACCTACGACGTCGCCCGGCTGTCCGACAGCGACCTGCGCACTGTCATCCCGATCGCCATCGCGGTCATCGCCGTGCTGCTCGCGCTGGTGATGCGGAGCCTGGTCGCGCCGCTCTACCTGATCCTGTCCGTCGTGCTGTCTTACTTCGCCGCCCTGGGCCTGACCGTGCTCGTGTTCGTCACGATCGCCGGCCAGCCGGGGCTGACGTTTATCCTGCCGTTCCTGCTGTTCGTGTTCCTGCTGGCGCTCGGCGAGGACTACAACATCCTGGTCATGACGCGGATCAGGGAGGAAGCCCACCGATCGCCGCTACCGGAAGCGGTCAGGCGCGCGCTCAGCGTCACCGGTACCACGGTTACCTCGGCGGGGCTCGTGCTGGCCGGGACGTTCGGGGTGCTGGCGATAGTGGGCTCTGGCAGCGCGGGGCAGCAGAACGTCAGGACGATCGTGGATGTCGGCGTCGGCCTCGCCCTCGGCGTGCTGATGGACACCTTCCTGGTCCGGACGCTGCTCGTGCCGTCGGCGGTGGTGCTGATCGGGCGGTGGAACTGGTGGCCCGCCAGGCTCTGCTGGCTGCGACCCGCCGGCGCGTCGGCCCTCGACCCTCCGGTGGCCCTCGACCCTCCAGCGGTTTCCGACGCTCCGGTGGTTCCCGATCCTCCGGCCACCCGGGCGACGCCTTTACAGCGTACAAGTTATTACTTAAGATGGCCTGGAACGGGGTTTCGCCGAATCTGACCAGGGGGCAGGCATGACTCAGGCGAACACGGTCGTCGAACGCCTCGGCGCCGAGTACTTCCAGGATCCGTATTCCGTGCACGCGCGGCTGCGGGCTGAGCGGCCGGTCTCGGCGGTGATCATGCCGGGCGGGACGCCGGCCTGGCTGATTACGGGGTACGCCGAGGCGCGCGCCGCGCTGGCCGATCCGCGGCTGGGCAAGAGCGTGCCGGGCTGGCACCCCGACCCGGAGTCGATCTACGCCGCTCTCGACGTGCACATGCTCAACAGCGACCCGCCAGATCATCAGCGGCTGCGCAAGCTGGTGAACAAGGCCTTCACCACGCGCCGAGTCGAGGAGCTCAGGCCGCGGATCACCGCGATCACCGCCAGCCTGCTGGACGACATGTCGGCTCAGCCCGAGGCGGACCTGCTGGCCTCGTTCGCCTTCCCGCTGCCGATTACCGTGATCTGCGAGCTGCTCGGCATACCGGTCGCCGACCGGGATGAGTTCCGGGCCTGGTCAGCCACTATCGTCTCGAATACGGTCACGCCCGAGGTGTTCATGAAGGACGCCACCGCGATGGTCCGGTACTTCAGGGCGCTGCTAGCCGCCAAGCGGCAGGCGCCCGCCGACGACCTGCTGTCCGCGCTGGTCCTGGCGCGCGACGAGGGGGACAGGCTCCGCGAGAACGAGCTGGTCTCCATGGTGTTCCTGCTGCTGGTAGCCGGGCACGAAACCACCGTCAACCTGATTGGCAGCGGCATGCTCGCGCTGTTGCTGAACCCCGGTGAGCTCGACCGGCTGCGCGCTGACCGCTCGCTGCTCGGCGGCGCGGTGGAAGAGCTCCTCCGGTACGTGAATCCGGTCAACCACGCGACCTACCGGTTCGCCTCCGAACCGGTCGAGATCAGCGAGGTGCGCATCGGGAAGGGCGAACCGGTCATCGTGGCCCTGAGCTCGGCGAACCGGGACCCGTCCCGTTACGCCGAGCCGGACCGGCTGGACCTCGGCCGGGACAGCTCGGGACACCTGGCCTTCGGCCACGGCATCCACTATTGCCTGGGCGCGCCGCTGGCCCGGCTGGAGGCCGAGGTCGCCTTCGGCGGCCTGCTGGACCGGTTCGGCTCAATGGCGCTGGCGGTTCCCGCGGACTCGCTGCGCTGGAGGCCGAGCACGCTCATCCACGGCCTCGAGGCTCTGCCCGTGCGGCTGGGGCCCTAAGCCGTCTGGCTTACGGCTTGCTCGGATGCTCGTGGCGCGGCGCCAGCCCCGGAACCTGGAGGGCTGGTATACCGTTCTGGTGGGAAGCTCGACCGAGATCGCGCCGGGGGTCCTGGTCACGACCAGTTCGTTTGCCCTGACCACCACGACCGTCGTGGTCGGCTCCGAGGGCGGGTGCCTGCTGATCGACCCGGGTGTGACCGTGGCCGAACTGGCCGGGCTGGCGGCCGAACTCGGCACGCGCGGCCTGGTTCCGGCGGTGGCCTGGTCCACCCATCCGCACTGGGACCACGTGCTATGGAGCCGGGAGCTCGGCGATGCACCCCGGTACGCCGCGCCCGCCGCGGTGCTGATCGCGGAGAGCGAGCGCGACGGCATACTCGACGGCGTCCAGGCCGGAGCGCCCGGTCATGACCTGTCGCTGGTCGGGCAGCTGACCGCGCTGGACGCTTCGGCCATACCCTGGCGCGGCCCGGCGACCCAGCTGATCGTCCACGACGGGCACGCGCCCGGTCACGGCGCGGTATTCCTGCCCGACACCGGCGTTCTGGTCGCCGGGGACATGTGCTCCGACGTGGAGATACCGCTGCTCGACACGGTCGCGACCGATCCGTTCGGCGACTACCGCACCGGCCTGGAACGGCTCGCCGCCGTGCCCGGAGTGCGCCAGGTGGTGCCCGGGCACGGCCATGCCGGGGACGCCCGCGAGTTCCGGCGGCGGCTGGCGGCGGACTCCGCGTACCTCGACACCGTCATCCTCGGCAAGCCCTTCACCGACCCACGGCTGACCGCGGAATCCCCCGAATGGATGCGGGTCACGCACGAGGAGCAGGTCCGCTATTTCCAGCGATGAGACCCGGCCGACCGGGTTCTGCTGGGTGATACCACCGACCGTTCGGAAAGATCAGATAATGCCGAACGGGCGGTGGTGCCACGGTCCGCGGATGGCACGGCTCCCGGGCGGGCGGCCGGTCAGGCCAGGTGGACGTACTCGAAGTCGAACGGCTGGCCGTTGATGCCGTTGCGCGGCGGGGCGATCCAGGCTGCGATCTTGCCGCGCTCGTAGACGGGCCGCATCAGGGACCGGACGTGGGTCTTGTCCACCGCGGTGGGCAGCCACTCACCCTGGCGGCGTTCCCACTCCTCGGCGGTCAGCTGCTCCCCGTCGGGTGAGGCCTCGACGCCGGCGAACGCGCCGACGCGGCGGTTGAACGCGATGTGCGGCAGCTTCATTCGCTGCGGCAGCCCGGCGTCGGCCAGGATCTTGTTCCAGCGGTTGACCCCGCCCCGGCAGTCGTTGATGTACTGCCGCCGCAGGTCGGTGTTGAGGCCGGTCAGCGCGGCGACCTCGAGCTCGCCGATCTGCCCGTCGATCAGTGCGTCCACCATCATCGAATCGTCGGTGAGCCGGTGGTCATCCTGGCGCCGGTCCTCCGACCAGCGGCCCTTGAGCCCGGCGGTGTAGTAGTTGGCCACGTTGGTCGAGGTCTCCCCGCCGAACAGGTCCAGCGAGACCGAGTAGTGGAAGTTCAGGTACTTCTGGATCACCGGCAGCGGGATCGCGCCGAGGCCGGCCACGTCGTCGGTGTCGTGCTCGATCATCACCTGCGCGGTCCGCTCCACCACGCGGTCCACGCCGGTGGTGCCGACCATCATGTGGTGCGCCTCTTCCTTGAGCATGAACTCGCAGGTCCGCGACAGCGGGTCGAACGCGGACTCCTTCAGCGTGCCGAGCTGGTACTTACCGTCCCGGTCGGTGAAGTAGGTAAACATGTAGAAGCTGAGCCAGTCCGGGGTCTCCTCGTTGAACGCGCCCAAGATGCGCGGCGCGTCCGCGCTGCCGGAGTTGCGGTGCAGCAGTTCGGCGGCCTCCTCGCGGCCCTCCCGGCCGAAGTAGGCGTGCAGCAGGTAGACCATGGCCCACAGGTGGCGCCCCTCCTCCACGTTGACCTGGAACAGGTTGCGCAGGTCGTACAGGCTCGGCGCGGTGGCGCCCAGGTTGCGCTGCTGCTCCACCGAGGCGGGCTCGGTGTCGCCCTGGATGACGATCAGCCGCAGCAGGTCGGCGCGGTACTCCCCCGGCACCTTGGCCCAGACCGGCTCGCCCTTGTGCTCGCCGAAGCCGACGCGCCGGCCGGGGTCGCGCTCGGCCAGGAAAATGCCCCAGCGGTACTCCGGCATGGCCACGTGCCCGAACTGCGCCCATCCTTCCCGGCCCACGTTGACCGCGGTGCGCAGGTAGACGTCCTGAGTCGGCAGCGCGGGGCCCATCGTCTGCCACCAGGTCAGGAAGTCGGGCTGCCAGGACTCCAGCGCCCGCTGCAGCCGCCGGTCTTCGTGCAGGCTGACGTTGTTCGGGATCTTCTCGGTGTAATCGGCGGTGGCCCGGTAATTTTCAGCTGGCACGATTCAGACTCGCTTCCGGTCGAAGTGGGCCCGCCGGCCGGTCCCGAACCGGCGCAGCGCGCCGTCGGGCCCCGCGGCGTTGGGCCGGGTGAAGATCCAGTTCTGCCAGGCCGTCAGGCGGCCGAAGATCTTGGTCTCGAGGGTTTCCGGGCCCGCGAACCGGTAGTTGGCCTCGAGCCCGGTCAGCGCGTCAGGACTGAAGCTGGCCCGCTCCTCCAGCGCGATGCGGACCTCCTCGTCCCAGTCGATGTCATCGGGGGCGAAGGTGACCAGGCCGAGCCGCTCGGCGTCGGCGGCCTGCAGCGCCTCGCCTGCTTGCTTCTCGACCTCGGCGAGGCCCTTGTCGTCACCGAGGTAGCGCGTCTGCAGCCGGGTCAGGCCGTTGCCCATCGGCAGCGGGCCCAGGTTCATCGCGCCCACCGTGACCGCGGCGGGCTCGGCACCGGGGTCCTCCTCCTCGAACACGCCGGCCAGCTGGTAGGAACGGTCCGCGGCCAGCGCCAGCTCGAGCAGCGACCCGGCGAAGCAGCTGCCCGGCTCGATCAGCGCGAGGATGCTGCGGCTGGTCACGTCCAGGCGCTTGAGCGTCCGCTTGAGGTAACCGGTGATCTCGTTCGCCAGCCAGTCGTCGCCGGCCTCGAGGAGCAGTCGGTCGTAGGCCAGGACCAGCCCGGCGTCACCACGGGTGCGGAAGACCCACGTGCCGAGCTCGAGCTCGTTGGTCCGCAGGTCCAGGATCAGGTCGTCAAGTTCCCTGGTCATCGCCAGTGTCCAGAAACTAGCGCCCTCCTCGTGCACCTCGCCGAAGCTAGCTGGCGGCACGTTGTCCGGGCCGTGCACGGTGATCTCCGCCACGCCCCGCTCGCGGTCGAGCCTGGCCGCGACGCGGGAATACGAGATCTCCGCGTCGGTCCGCGTCTTGCTCAGCGGGGTCAGCTCGATGCCGGTCGCGTTGTCCGGCCTGGTGGAGCGCCGGGCCAGTTCGGCCGCCCGCTCGGCGACCGTCTGCGGCCAGCTCGCCCGGGGGACGGCTTCGTCGACCAGCCGCCACTGCACCGCCTTCTTCCCGGCGATGCCCTCGGACTTGGTGGCGAAGTAGTCGGCCAGGTCCCGGCGGACGTGCCGCTTGTCGGTGACCCGGGTCAGCCCGCCGGTGCCCGGCAGCACGCCGAGCAGCGGCAGCTCAGGCAGCGCCACCGCGGAGGACCTGTCGTCGATGAGCATGATGTGATCGCAGGCCAGGGCCAGCTCGTACCCGCCGCCGGACGCGGTCCCGTTCACGGCGGCCAGGTAGGCCTGGCCCGAGGTGGCGCCGGCGTCCTCGATCCCGTTGCGGGTCTCGTTGGTGAACTTGCAGAAGTTCACCTTCCACGGGTGCGTCGAGGCGGCCAGCATGCGGATGTTCGCTCCGGCGCAGAAGACCTTCTCCTTGCCGCTGGTCAGGACGACCGCACGCACCTCGGGATGCTCAAACCGGAGCCGCTGTACCGCGTCGTAGAGCTCGATGTCGACGCCGAGGTCGTAGGAATTCAGTTTCAGCTCGTAGCCGGGGACGATCCCGCCTTGCTCGTCCACGTCCATGGTGAGCGTGGCGACCGGGCCGTCGCAGGCCAGCCGCCAGTGCCGGTAGCGGGCCGGGTGCACCTGGAAGTCGACCCGCGCGGTGCCGGCAGGGTCCTCGTCAGGCATGAGCGGCCGCCTTTCCCGGGATGTGCGCCGCGGCCTGGCCGGCGGCGGACAGGACGAGCACCGAGGGGTCTGCGGCGCCCAGGCCGATGGCGTAGTTGGTAGGCCTCAGCTCCGCGGGGGCCGCGTCGACCCGGCCGTTGCCCGGGTTGCGCAGGAAGCGGGGGTGCGCGCCGCCCGCGACCTGCAGCCTGAGCCGGTGCCCAAGGCCGAAGCGGTATGCCGTGGCGATCAGCGACACCCGGACGGCGCCGGACAGCGGGTCGGCGTCGGTGAGCCGGACGATGCCGTCGCAGACGTTACGCGACGTGCCGCGCGGGTCCACGTCACACAGCCGCGCGAACAGGTCGGCGTACGGGTTGTCGCGGGTTACCGAGAGCTCGGCGGTCACGTAGCCGACGACCTCGACCGGCTCGGTCAGGGACTCGCTGGTGAAGACCAGGACATCGGGGCGCTGCTCGACCGCCCGGTTGTCGCGCGGTCCCGCGTTCAGGGACAGCGTTGCGCCTGCTACCGACGGCGTGGGGTCGGCCGGGTCGTACCGGAAGCGGGCGGGCGGGACGTCCGGGCCGGCGGCCGGCTGCCGAGGGCCGATGGCGCCGCCCGCGCCGAGGTACCACCGTTGCGGGCCGGCGCCGGCCAGCGGCCAATCGGAGAGCTCCCGCCACTCACCGGCTGGAGCCCGGCGGCGCTCGATACCCCTGAGGCTTTTGAGATAGCTGTAAGCCTTTGAGCCTCTTGAGTTCTCTACCGCTCCTGAATTCTTTGCCGTTCCTGAGTTCTCTGACGTCTCCGGGCTCCCGCCGAACCAGATGCGCACGGAGCGGTCGTCGGATGCTTCGGGTCCGCCGGCTTGCGAGCCTACGTAACGGTCGAGCCAGTCGAGGCTTTCCGCGACGATGACGCCGCTCTTCGACGCGTCCACGTGGGTCCAGGGTCCGACGAGCAGGCGGACGGGCACTCCCCGGCCGGCCAGCGCGACGTACTGCTCCAGCGTCTGCTCGAGGAAGATGTCCTGCCAGCCGCCGACGAGCAGCGTCGGGACCGAGATGCGCTGCAACGCCTCGCGGCACTGCACCGGTGCCCAGAAGGAGTCGGTGAGCCGCGGATGCGCCAGCCAGGTCTCGAACCACGGCGCCGCCGTGCCGAGCAGGCGGCGGGCGCTGGTGCTGACCGGCATCTGGTCCAGCGCCGGGCGCAGCCGCCGGTCGGCGGTGACCGTGCGCAGCGCGCCGGCCAGCGGGCTGACGTGCTCCTGGTGAGCCATCAGGTCGCACCAGCTGAAGGCGTTGTACAGGTCGAAGACGCCGTTACGGTAGGTGGACCGGCTGAAGTCGTGCGGGCCTATCTGTACGATCGCGGCGACCAGCTCGGGCGGTGGATCCAGCGCCAGCGCCCACTGCGCGAACCCCATATAGCTCGGCCCGTACGTCACGAGCCGTCCATCGAACCACCTCTGGCCGCGCAGCCAGGCGACGGTGTCCTGCCCGTCGGTCACCTCGTCGCGCATCGGCGCGAACTGCCCACCGGAACCGAAGGTGCCGCGGCAGCTCTGAAGCAGCACGTGGTGGCCGCGCTCGGCGATCAGTTGGGCCGACAGGCCGAAGAACGCGCCCCTGCCGTACGGACAGCGCACCAGTACCGTCGCGGCCTGCCGGCCGGTGATCGGCATGTAGTGGTCCGCCAGCAGCACCGTGCCATCCGACATCGGCACGCGCAGCTTACGGTCGACCGCGACGTAGTTCTGCCGCGGCGGCAGTGACCAGGATCGCGACAGCGCCTGGCCCATCGCGACCGCGGCGTGTCCCAGCGGACGTGGCACCCCGGCCAGCCCGCGGGGGCCAGTATCCATGGCCATCTCCCGTCTCACGGTACGATGCCCGCCAAGCCAGCGATTATTCAACAAGAAAATCCAAACTCGACATTTCTTTGTAGCGCTTATGGCCGACGTGGCGCAACCCCCCCGCGACCACTTTGGTGACAGGGCAGACCGGCCCGCTCAGCCGATGTCGTTGAGTTGCTTCCACTCCTTCCTGGCGTCATCGGACCAGCGCTGGTGCCTGTCGGCGAACAGTTCGGCCGCCGTCAGACCGCTCCAGCGGGCAGGCAGCAGCTCACGCGGCAGCACGGGATCGATCGAGGGAAACCGCCGCCAGGCATGCACCAGCTCGACCTGTCGGGCCAGGACGTCGGCGGGCGCGGTGACGCGGAACTCGTCGATGAACTGCTCGTATCGTTCCTCGATCGCGCTGAGGTCCCAGGCGGCTGCGACCATGACCTGCACGTCGGCGAGGCCGGATCTCCTGGCCACGAAGACGTGGGCGTCCTCGGCGACGCCTGCCTCGCGCAGGACACCGATGGCCTCGGCTTCCCGGTCCGGGTGCGGGCTGACCCACACGCCCGCGCCCAGAGAGCCGAATCCCGCCCAGCTGAGCCGGCTCCGCACCACGTGCCTGGCCCGGCGATCACTTTCCGGGATGCGCACGTACACCAGCAGCCAGCGGCCGTCCCAGCTTTCCGCCTGACCGGTGAAGGAGTAGATGCGATCCGCGCCGTCGGTCAGCATCCGCCGTGCGCTGGGGGTGAGCTGCCATCTCGTGCGGCGGCCGACCTTCTCCGCGTCCAGCCAGCCGGAGGCGGCGGTGCGCATGAGCGCCTGGCGGGTCGCCTTCTCCTCGATTCCCAGGCGGGCGAAGGCGGCGAGCACCGCCGAGGTCCACGCCGTCTCGCCTCCGGTCAGCACGAATTCGCCGAGCAACGTGAGCAGCAGGCCGCGTGCACTCGGAGCACCGGCCGCGTGCCGGCGAGATAGCGTCGGCGCCGGGCCGGCCGGCGCGGCCGCCGACGATCTCCTGGCCGACATGACAAGCGCAGCGTATCAACCCCGGCGCGCAAACCCGGGCTGGCCGCCCGGGCCGGCTGTTCGGCCTCGGCGGTTAGTCTCGGCTGCTGGCCTCGGCGGTTAGTCTCGGCTCGCGGACTCGTCGCCCTGGCCGGAGCCGGAGTGGGTAGCCGCTGGACCCAGCCCTTGCGTCAGCGCATCATCGGCGGGGTCGTCGCTGTCGAAGTCATCGTCATCGAACTCGTCGTCATCGAAGTCGTCGCCATCGAACTCGTCGCCGAGGTCGTCGCCATCGGATTCGTCGCCGCCGGGCGTCGGCGACCGGACGCCGGCCATGTCGTAGGTGTCGGCCCGGGCAACGTGCCACACGTCGGCCCCGGCATCGGGGTCGGCGCCGGTACCGGCCGGATCGGCCAGCGGCCCGGCTACATCGTGCGGGGTGAAGAACATCCACGCGCAGGAGACCACCAGCGCGACGACGAACACGCAGTAGACCCAGAACACCGGCGTGAGCCCGGAGCTGATCGTGAGCCCGAGCTGCGAGGCCTGGGCGGGCGAGATGCCGAGCTGGGCCGGTGAGACGGGCTCGCCGACCTGGATGAGCGCCGAGATGGCCTGGGCCGCCAGCGGGATGATGGCCCCGCCCAGCAGCACGGCACCGTGTCGCATCGGGCGCCACAGGGCAGCCGCTATGACGACCGCGGCGACCGCGACCATGACCGCGACGTCGCCGACGATCACCAGCCCGGGGTTCGCGAAGGCGTTGCCCGCCGTCAGGGACTGAGTCTGCCCGGCCGCCGTCCGCAGCACGTAGCTGTCCCACGAGGGGGCGAACGCGACGGCGGTACCGAGCCCGGCCAGCACCAGCAGGCCGAGGGGGCCCGCGTCCGAGCCGCGAAGCCGGCCCAGGGCAGCCGGGCGGCCGGTCGTGCCCGCGGGGCGGAGCCGGAAGGCGACGACGGATCCGGCCGCGCAAAACAGCCAGCCGAGCAGCCCGAGCACGAGGCCCGCGCCTGCTTGGGAACCCCCGGCGATCGCGGTACCCGCGTCCGCGAAGAACAGGCCGAACGTGACGACGCTCAGGCCCGTCCCTAGCAGCGCGCCCATCCGCAGGCGAGTGCCGCCCAGCAGGATGAGCCCGGCACTTAGGGCCCAGGTGGCCAGGTAGATCACGTGCGGGACAAGGTTCGCCGGCTGCTGGGCCAGGCTCTGCCCGTAAAGATAGGGCGGGAACAGGCTGGCGATCCCCAGGATCACGCCCACGGCCAGCAGCGCCGCGGCGAGGATCGCGCCGGCGCGGGTCCCGGCCGGGGCAGCGCGCTGGCCGACCAGGACGGTGCGCTGGTCAGCCGGGGCGGTACGCTCGCCAGCCGGGGCGGTACGCTGCCTGGGCCAGGCGATGCGCCGGCCGACCGGGGCGATCGTGCCCGGCGCTTCGATTTCCGTGAACCGGGTCCACGCTGCTGACCAGCCCTCCGGGGTTTCCGGCCATCGCTCCAGCGGACGCGACCGGGGCGCTCCCACGGTCCAGATGCCGTAGAAGTCCGGCCCTCGGCCAATCTCGTACCCCGCCCCGCGGTACGTGATGGTCACAGTGTCAAACACGATCTCAGCCCTTCCTGCTCAGCCCGCCGCGTCGGGCCCACCACCGGAACTTAGGAGGTCGGCCTGTATGACGGCTGAGCGGTCCCTGCAGCATTCCTGACTCTTAACCCGCGCTGACACCGCGAGTCCCCTGGTGCTGAGCCGTGGGCCGCGGGCATTCTGGTGCTCGGTGGCACGGCACGGCTGGGACGCGAGGTCGCCGGGCTCCTCCGCGCGCCGGTCCCGCCGTCGCCGTAACCGGTGAGGAGCACGCCGCAGGAGTAATTTTGCCTGATGGCTCCCGTTTCCTATCACGAATTCTTCAGCGGTTGCGCCTCGGTTGCCGGGGCGCTCATCGGGCTCTTGTTCGTTGCCATCTCGGTCTCGCCGGCGAGGATATCGGGCGACGAGGCGAGCATCCCGCACGCGATTACCGCGGCCACGGCTTTCTCAGCCCTGGTCAACACCCTGGTCATCGCGCTCGTCGGACTCATGCCGCAGGGCGACATCGGATCGACGGCGATCGCCCTGGCCGGTGTCGGGTTCACCTCGACGGCCGGCCTTGCCTTCCTGCTGTACCGGACGCGCGAGGGGAGGCTCAGGTTCGCCCCGTTCGTGCCGCTGGCCGTCCCGCTGATCCTGTACGGGCTGCAGCTGGCCAACGGCATCGCGCTGGAGATGTCTCCCTATGACGTGGGCCGGGTAGACAACCAGGCGGTGCTGTCCATCATCTTCTTCGTGTTCGCTATCGCCAGGTCCTGGCGGCTGGTCGGCATCCCCGACTCGGACCTCGTGCGCGCCCTGGCGCGGGCTTGGCGGCAAGCCAGGTCGGGATCACCCGCCCTCCCGGAAGACCGCGGCGCATCCGGCTCTTCGTGAGCTCGCGCGCGAACAGATAAGACTGGGGCTGTGATGTTGCTGACGTTCGGGCACGGGACCGCCTCGGCCGAGCAGATGACCGGGCTGCTGCGGGGGGCCGGCGTATCTGTGCTCATCGACGTCAGGATCGCGCCGGGCAGCCGCCGCCATCCGCACGTGGCGCGCGCCGCGCTGGAACGCTGGCTGCCCGAAGCCGGCATCTGCTACCGCTGGGACAAGCGGCTCGGGGGCTTCCGCAGGCCGGAGCCGGATTCACCGGACGTGGCCTGGCAGGTGGACATGTTCCGCGGCTACGCCGCGCACATGCGGACCGCCGGCTTCCTGGCCGCGGCGGACCGGTTGCTCGCCCAGGCCGGCGCGCAGACCACGGCCGTGATGTGCGCCGAGAGCCTCTGGTGGCGCTGCCACCGCCGGATGCTGGCCGACTTCGCCTCCGCGGCGCGAGGCGCGGAAGTCCGCCACCTCGCGCACGACGGCCGCCTCGAGGAGCATGTGCTCTCCCCCGGGCTGCG
>JASIGD010000124.1 GCA_030045295.1 Streptosporangiaceae bacterium | reverse complement strand
CCGCTCGGCCAGGAAGATGGCGTCGCGAGGCGTGGCGCCGCGCAGCCGCCATTCCAGGCCGCGATGCTTGTGCCAGGTGAACAGGTACAGGTCAACGACTTCCTCGCCGCTGGTCACCAGCCCGTAGTACAGGCTCTCCACAGCTACCTGGCGGACCGGCCCGAACGGGAACTCGAACGCCTGCCCGCCCACGGTGTGCGGAGCGTGGGCTTCCTCCGGAGGCTGCACTGGCCGGTGCCCCAGCCTGGGGAAGTCCGGTCCCGCGTGCGGCGGAAGCATGACCCGGTTGAGCGGCTTGCCCGTCGTCGGCTGGATGCCGAACTGCTCGTATATCTCGCATTCCTCGACGAACGCGGCGGGAGCGATGTCGGACAGCGAAGGGTACTGGTCGCCTTCGATCTCGGTCTCGGTGACGAGGTACCCGGACTCGTGCGCCCAGACCAGGCGCAGGGTGGGAGCGGCGCCGCCGTTGTCGGCGAACATGTCGGCGAGGCGGGTGCCGGCCGTCCCCGCGAGGGCGTGCGTGGCCGCCTCCAAGGTCTCGGGCAGCATGCGAACGGTGACCGTTGCCCCGGTGGCGCCGCCGTCCTTGACCACGAGGCCGCCCAGGCCGGTGAGCCGGCGTATCAGGTGCTCTCTGATCCCGGTGGCCTGCGGTTCGACGGTGGTCATCCGATCACCGCTATCGAGTGCCGCAGTACCGTGTCCAGGCCGGCCGGGATCCACAGCCCGAGGACCAGTAGCACCGACACGCCGAGGATCAACGGCGCCGCGGTCACCGCGGCTGCCGCGTGGTCACGGTACGGGCTGGACAGCTGCGGCGGCTTCCCGGTCACCATCCCCGCCGTGGTCCGTGCGAACGGCACGAACGCCAGTCCGAGCAGGGCCAGCAGGAGCAGCGGGAATACCGGGCTGCCGTGGGCGAACCCCGCCCGTACGATGGTCAGCTCGGACAAGAACAGGCCGAAGGGCGGTGATCCCAGAACCGCGAACGAGGCCAGCAGCAGCACCCCGCCGGTGACCGGCACCGCGGTCAGCAACCCGCTGACCTCATCTGCCTGCCTGGTCTTGTAGCGGAGGCTCACGTCACCGCTGGAAAGGAACAGCACCGCCTTGGCGATCGCGTGGTTGAGCATCTGCAGCAGCGCACCGTACAGGCCGAGGGTGCCGCCAAAACCGAGCGCGACCGTGATGATGCCCATCTGCTCGACCGATGAGTACGCAAACAACCGCTTGAAGTTGCCGCGTCGCACCATGAACAGCGCGCCGATCACGATCGAGGCAAACCCGAAGGTCAGCAGCACCGCCCGTGGGTAGGTGTCGCCCAGCCGAGCCTGCGCGATGGCCAGGAACCTGATGATCGCGTACAAGCCGACGTTGAGCAGCGCGGCGGACAGCATCGCGCTGGCCGGACTGGGCGCCTCGGCATGCGCGTCGGGCAGCCAGGTATGCATCGGCGCCAGCCCGACCTTGGTGCCATAGCCCACCACGGCCAGCAGGAACGCCAGCCGAAGGCTCTGCGGGGCCAGCGCGGTCGCGTGCGCGAGCAGATACGGCCACGTCAGGCCCAGGTTCGAGCCGAGATGCAGGGCACTGCCTGAATAGAACAGGAACAACGTGCCCGCCAGCGCGATCGTGACGCCCAGGGAACTGATGATGACGTACTTCCACGCCGCCTCCAGCGACCTGGCCCGCCCCTCCAGGCCGACCAGGGCCGCACTGGCCAGCGTGCTGGCCTCCACCAGCACGAACAGCAGACCGAGGTTGCCGGTTTCCAGCGCCGCCAGCATCAGCGAGGCGAACAGGCCGAAGAACGCGAAATAAAGCCGGACCTGGAAGCGTCCCAGCTCGCCGCTGTCTTCTTGCGCGGCGATGTAACCGATCGAGCCGACCGCCGCGAGCAGCGTCACGCCGGCCACGGTCATCAAGAAGAACCCGCCGAGCGAATCCACGTAGAGGAAGCCGTCCCAGCCGAACAGGGGCGGATGACCGTCCAGCATCACCAGCAGAGCAAGAGAGCAGCCGAGGGCGACCGCGGCCCCGGCGGCCAGAGCGACGCCGGCCAGCCGGGCACGGGCACCCGCGATCGCGGCACCCGACCCCGCCAGCGGGCCGAGCGCGATGAGGATGGCCAGGCTGGTCATCCGCGCAGCTCTCTCAGCTCGACGGCGCTGGCCTCGGCCAGCTGGCGGGTGAGCCCCGAGACGAACACCACCATGATCAGCACGCCCGCGACGATGTCCAGGAAGATCCCGGCCTCCACGATGAACGGGAACGTCGCGACCAGGGTGATCGCGCCGAGGAAGACGCCGTTCTCGACGATGAGCCAGCCGATGAGCTGCGCGACCGTATGCCGGCGCACCACCATGGACAGGGCCCCGAGCAGGATCACCGCGGTTGACAGCGGCACGACCGCCGCCGCGACCGTACCGTGGGGCAGCAGCGCGGGCCGGGTCACCAGGTAGGCGAACGCGGTCAGTGCCCCGCCGGCGATCAGCGACGAAGACAGGCCGGTCGACATCGCGGCGTCGCGTTTCAGCGCCAGCCTCGTGACCAGCAGCCTGCGGGCCGTCACCGGGATCGCGATGCCCTTGACCGCCAGGGTGAGCACGGCGAGGATCCACAGCTCGGCGCTGTGGAACGCCACGGCGGCGGTCGCCGCCGCGAACGACAGGACCACCGACTGCGCGCCGTAGTAGGCGACGTACCGGTTGAACAACTTCGACGCCAGGCACGCGAACGCCAGCAGCAGGATCAGCACCCCGGACAAGTCCAGCAGCACACCCGCGGTGCTGGTCGCAGACAGGCTTTCCACGGCTCACGCTCCGATCACGTACGAGGTGGCGACACCGACCAGGGCGAGCATGAACGCGGCGCCGAGGAACTCGGCGATGCGGAAGAACCGCAGTTTCGCGAACGACGTGTCGATGACGACGATCGCGAGCCCGCACAGCGCAAGCTTGCCGAGCAGGACGGGGATCGCCAGCAGAGCTCCGGGCAGGCTGGTGCCGGTCCCGAGCCCCCACGGGATCACGAACACGTTCATGAAAACCGAGGACAGCAGGAAGAGCTTCATCCAGCTGCCCCACTTGACCAGCGCGTACTCGCGGCCGGAGTACTCAAGCACCCGGCTCTCCTCGATCATCGAGATCTCGGTCGAGCCACCCGGGTTGTCGATAGGTATCCGCCCGTTCTCCACGAGCACGATCATGAAGAACGCGATCAGCCCGAGCAGGTGCGTCGGCAGGACCACCACGTACGGGGAGGACGCGACCGCGTGGTTCATCAGGTACGGGTTGTCGGACGCGGACACCGCCCCGACCGTGAAGAACACCAGGATCAGCGCGGGCTCGGCCATGCTGCCGATCCAGCTGGCCCGGCTCGCCCCCAGCCCGCCGTACGGGCTGGCGGTGTCCAGCCCGGCTAGCGAGATCACGAAGCTGGCCAGCGTGAGCACGAACGCGCCGCCGATCAGGTCGGCCAGGAAGGCCAGCGGCAGCGGCTCGTTGGTGATCACCGGCACGATGACCGACACGGTCAGGTAGCAGGCGAAGGCCACGAACGGCGCGCCGCGGAACACCCAGGACGCCTGATCGCTGGTCGCGCTGGCCTTGCGCAGCAGCTTGGCCAGGTCCCGGTACGGTTGCAGCACGCTCGGCCCGTGCTTGGACGCCACCACGGCCTCGGCGCGCGCGAGCACGCCCGCGTACAACGGGGCAAGGCTAAGAACCACCAGGCTCTGCAACACCTGGATCAACACAGGGATCACGCGTGACCTCCCCTGCCTCCGTGACGCAACAACGTCCCTGCAGGTAGAGGCCATTAGTCGCCGGATTACCCGGCCGACACTTCGCGAGCCTCATCGCGTGACCACTTCACCATACACGGCGCCGGCTGCCGACGTGACACGCCAGGCCGTCCCCGAGCCGCCCGCCGGCCCAGAGTCCGCTTGGGACCTAACGCCATTACGATGTCGGACCGGCCGCTTGCCTCAGGAGATTGCCGACGTAGGGTGCGCATCCGCGGGCATCGGAGTCGAGCAGGCGTAGCAGATGCCCGGCCAGTGGCGGGTGCAGGACCAATTTGGTCAGCTCATCTCGGGAGACGAAACGCGGTTCGGTGCCCGATTCGCGTGATTGTTCCCTGCCCAGCACCGGTTCGGCAGCCAGGAACACGATATCCAGCAGGCGACGGCCGGATGACGGCGCCACCGACTCCACGATGAGCGCAACCTGGGAAGGAACTGCCGATACGCCGGTCTCCTCAAAAAGCTCACGGCGTGCGCACGCGGCCGCGCTCTCACCCTCGCGCGGAGTTCCGCCGGGCAGCACCCAGTCTTCCAGGCCATCGTGCGTTCGGTGCACGAGCAGCACCTCGTGCTTGCGGAGCACGATGACCGAACACCGAACGTCAAAGCCGCCGGTGGTCATTATCCGTCTCCCTGCTGACCGGGGGAGCAGGACTCGTCACGGCCGCTGGGGCCGGACGCTGCCTGATCCCGCCTGGGAAGATCCGTACGATCCAGCCGCCCATCGACGGCTTGAACAACGCGGCTGCCGCGAGACCCCGAGCGCGCAGTTCATCAGCGGTCGTCATCGCCGACCGGCGAGCCCGGGGGCCGACCCCGAAAGGAGTGCACCGCGCCGAGGTCGGCCGAAGACCCGCGGGCGCGCGTGCGAGCCGTCGCGATCACCTGCTCGGCGGCCACGCGATCCTGCCAGCCGCGGACGTCGGTGCTCTTGCCCGGTTCCAGCTTCTTGTAGATGTCGAAGAAATGGCCGATCTCTGCGGCTAGGTGCTCGGGCACGTCAGGCAGATCGCGCACGTCGAGGTACCGCGGGTCTCGCGCGGGCACGGTGAGGATCTTGGCGTCCGGTCCGTGCTCATCGAGCATCCAGAACACCGCAACCGGCCGCGCTAGGACCAGGCAGCCGGGGAAGGTCGGCTCGTCGAGCATGACCAGCGCGTCCAGCGGATCACCGTCCTCGGCCAGCGTGTCGGGGATGAATCCGTAATCCAGCGGGTAGCAGGTTGAGGTGAACAGCATCCGGTCCAGGCGGATGCGGCCGGTGGCGTGATCCATCTCGTACTTGTTCCGCGATCCCTGCGGGATCTCGACCACGACTTCAATGTCCACTCCGGCCTCCTCAGGCAGGCGTTGTCTCGTACGCGGTACCGAATACCTGTTGGTAAAGGTCCTGGCCGTAGCTGGTCGGCAACGGCTCGCCTTCGAGCAGCCGGAAGGTACGCCGGCCGTTGGGCTCCCGTTCCGCGCGGAGGAAGAGCGACATTCCCGCATTCTCCGCGTAGCAGCGTTCCGCCAGGTCGTACAGGTGGGTGACGAAGACCACCCGGATGCCTGCCTCGGTCAGTGCGCGGATGACCTGGCGGGCGATCTCGGAACCTTCCCGCTCGTTGGTGGACGCGAACGACTCGTTGCCCAGCAGCAGGCCGCCGGCCTCGACCTGATCGGCTACGCCGCTCATCCTGGCCAGTTCCTCGTCGAGTTTTCCCTTCTCCATCGTGGCGTCTTCCTCGCGTTTGAAGTGCGTGAACACCCCGGTGCAGGTGCTGGCGGCGAACTCCTCCGCCGCCACGAACATGCCGGCCTGCATCATCAGCTGCGCCAGGCCGACGCTGCGCAGGAACGTCGACTTGCCGCCCTGGTTCGCGCCGGTGACCATGATCAGCTGTCGGCCGTCGGCGTCTACGTCGTTCCCGACGGCCCTCGCCTCCAGGCTCAGCGTGAGGCAGACGTCATACAGTCCGCGGGCCGAGAACCGGACCCGCCCGGCGCTGGCCAGGACCGGGTCGGTCGGTACGGGGAAGCAGACCGGCTCGGCCTTGCCGGTCAGGCGCTCTCGCAGGTTCAGGCAGCCGATGTAGAAACCCAGCTCGGCGCGCAGCATCAAGAAGAAGCTCCGGATGTGGTCGACGGACTGCGCCAGCGCGTTCGCCGTATCGTTGAGTCCCCGGTTCTGCAGGTCCGACAGCGTCCGCATCCCGTTCTCGTCCCGTTCCGGGATGACGAAGGTGTAGCTGGACCTGTTCCTCTTCGGTATCCGGTCCCGCCAGCTCTGCCCTGGCTGCCTGCGCACGATGTAACCAGTTCCCTTGCAGCCTTTGCCCAGCCCGGCGCTGATCAGCGTGCCGCGCCGGAACGCCAGCTCGGACAGGTGAGCATCCATCTCGGCGAAGTAATCGTCATCGAGCTCTTTGGCGATCATGGCGAAGAACCGGGTGAAGCCTTCGGAGCGGAACCCGGCGGTGCTGAGGTCGGTGATGTCCCGCAGCCGCCGTAGCATGCCGACAAACAGCTGCATCGCCTGCCGGGTACGGTGCAAGATGCTCTCGGGTGAATCCCGGAGGGCCCAGCCCAAGATCCTCTTCTCCTCGGTGAGCGCTGCCACGGCGACGTCGTACAGATCGTGGATCACCTGGGGCTGGTGGATGCAGTCGGCCAGCACGTGCTGTCGGTACAAGATCTCCGCCGGGCTGGTCAGGCCCGAATGAATGCCCCATTTGGCCACGGCGAAAAGGAACTTGTCGCCGCCGGACATGACCCGCAGCAGCACGTCCAGCTCCAGGTCCTTGGCCAGGTCCGCTTCGTTGGGCGGCAAGTCCCGCTTCAGGGAGAAATCCCGGTCCGGGTGCATCAGGAAGGCTTTCATGGCGTCAGCCGCTCCTTCAGCCGCTCATAGGTGAGCCCGTATTTGCCCGCGATCGCGGCGGCATAGGCCAGCCCGTCGGCGGGCTGCCGCAGGACCTTGTAGGTTCGCTGGGCCGGGTTGCCCGGTACCACCGTGCCCACCATGCTGACGCAGGCCTCGTTCAGTGAGGCCAGTTCGTCGACGAAGGTGACGTATACGCCAAGCAGGCCCAGGCAGCGCATCCGGTCCAGCACCCGCTCGCCGACTTTCGTGGCGTCCCGCAGCGCGGTCGAGGCGAAGCTCTCGTTCATGACCACCACGCTGTCCCCGGTCGCCCGCTCCAGGACGTCGCGGATCCGGACCAGCTCATCCTCGAACTTGCCGCGCAGCGTCGTTAGGTCCTCTTCCCTCTCGAAATGCGTGAAGACCTGGTCCGGCAGGAACAGCCGGGCTTGCCGGGCCGGTACCGGGTAGCCGAGGCTGGCCAGGTAGTGCAGCTGACCGAACATCCGCGCAAACGTCGTCTTGCCGCCGCTGTTCGGCCCGGTCACCACGAAGATGCGCTCCGGGCCGGCGAGATGGAAGTCATTTGGTACTACGTCATGAGCTCTGGGCATGAGCTTGCCGGCCAGGGCCAGGTCAAACGCGCCGGTGGCACTGACCTCTTTGCGGGCCGCGGACACCACCGGGTAGCAGAATGGCAGGCCTGCCGCTTTCATCGGCGCGACGAAGCTCAGGTACGCGGTGTAAAACTGGATCTCCCGGTCGAAGACCAGGATCGTGTCATCGAGGTAGCGGGCGTGGCGGGCACAAAAGTCATCCAGCGCGCCGAACACGTCGGGGTACAGGCGGGCGACGAAACCCAGGATGCGTTCCTCCACGTGGTCCATGTCCGGAGAGTTCCGGAACCCTACCCTGTAGCTCTTGACCGCGCCCTGGGCGAACTTCGCGAACGTCCGTGCCACCTCGGCGCTGTAGTCGGCTTCCCCGTCGTACCCGGTGACCCTGACCCGGGCGTCTTTGATGTTGACGCAATACCGCACCGTGGCCAGGGCGCTGGTCACCTCCCCGATCTCAGCCGCCAGACCGGTGAACTCGGCCGATTGCGTATAGCCAGCCAGGTACCCCTGGAACGCGCTGAGGCCGCGGGATTGCACCCCTGCGGCGGCGAGCGCGCCGGCCAGCGTCCTGACCGCCGCACAGTAGGTACGCGTCGCGTCCAGGAACCAGTGCTCCTTCTGGTACTTGTAGCGAAGCTTGCCCGCCCGGGCCAGGTGCCTGCGCATCTCGCGCATCTGCTCCGCGAATCCCGCCACGGCCGCAGATACCGCCTCGTTCTGCAGGTCGCGCAGGACTTCGTGCCGGTACGCCACCGACTTCTCGCTGCGCAGCGGGATGCGGAAGAAGGGGGCCAGGTCATATTCGTCCCGACCCGCCGCGACCGCGGTAAAGACCTGATCGAGGTTCAGATCGGCGAAAAACGAGGTCTCCGCCTGCTCAGCGGCATCCTCGGGTCGTTCGAACAGGATGCTGTTGAACCGCACCGGAGAACTCATTCGCGCCTCCACCGGCTCGAGTCCGGTAGAAGCCATCAGCCACGGCGGCGGTTCAGGCGGGCTTCATCACCTAAGGTCACTTTACCGCGCCGCAACGATGGCAGAATGGTGACCACAGGGGTGATGGGGCTCGCCCCGGAATCGCGGGCACGGAAGATGTCCAGCTGACGGTCCCTGGCCAGGAGCCAGGAGGTCGCATGGTGCCAGCGAGCCGGACGGACCCGGCGGCTAGCGGCAGGTCGTGGCCGTTGCGATGAGCATCAGGCAGCGGGTCGCCGATACCTCGCCGGCGCTGAAGTTCGTGGTCATGGTCGGCGTCATGAGCTTTTTCGCCGACTTCACGTACGAGGGTTCACGAAGCATCGTGGGCCCGTACCTGGGCCTGCTTGGCGCCGGGGCGTTCGCGATCAGCGCCATCAGCGGGGTCGGCGAGTTCCTCGGATACGGCCTGCGGCTGTTTTCCGGGCGTGGCGCCGACCGCACCGGGCGGTACTGGCCGATCACCATCGGCGGCTACGTCCTGCAGATGTCGGTGGTACCGCTGCTCGCGCTGGCCGGGAACTGGCAGGTGGCCGCGCTTCTGATCATCCTGGAACGGGTCGGGAAGGCGACGAGGAACCCGCCCAGGGACGCGATGCTCTCGCACGCCGCCACGGACATCGGGTACGGGCGGGCGTTCGGGGTGCACGAGGCGCTCGACCAGTTCGGCGCCATGTTCGGCCCGCTGTTCGTGGCCCTGGTGCTGGTGATGACCCGGCACGACTACAAGATCGCCTTCGCGGCGCTGGCGGTCCCCGCCGTGATCACGCTGTCGCTGCTGGCGGTAGCGCGCCTGTTCTACCCGCGGCCTCAGGACCTGACGGCTGGCCCGGCCCAGGTCACTACCGCTGGCCTGCCCCGCGTGTTCTGGCTCTACCTTGCCGCCGCGGCGCTGGCCGGGGCCGGCTTTGCCGATTTCCCGCTCATCTCCTATCACTTCGCCCGCGCTGGTACCGTGTCCGCACCGCTGATCCCAGTGTTCTACGCGGCAGCGATGGCTGTGAGCGGCGCTGGGTCGCTGCTGCTCGGGCGCATCTTCGACCGGGTCGGGATCGGCGTGCTCATCCCGCTGATCGTCGTCACGGCGGGTTACGCTCCGCTGGTATTCCTCGGCGGGTTCTGGTCCTGCCTGGTGGGCGCTTCATTGTGGGGCCTGGGGATGGGAGTGCAGGAGTCGATCATCCCCGCGGCGGTCGCCCCGATGATTGCCCCGGACCGGCGCGCCTCCGGCTACGGTCTGTTCACTGGCGTGTACGGCATCGCGTGGGTTGCCGGCAGCATCGTCATCGGCGCGTTGTTCAACGTATCCCTGGTCGCCATCGTCGTGTTCTCGATGGTCGCGGAGTTCGCCGGGATCCCGCTGATCCTGATGGTCCGCAAGCGGATGCCAGCGTGAAAGCCGCCCGTCCGGGGAGCACCGCTCAGCGGGGTCCGATGCGCCGCAGCTCGGGTGACAGCAAGCCCGCGAGCCTGCTGCACGGCCAAGCCGAGCGCCGTTGCTCGGTTTGCTCCGGTGTTTCCTCCATCACCGCGTAGTAGTCGTCCGGCCCGGGCCAGCGGGGGCACTGGTGATACAGAGGGCACGGGCTGCGCGGCGGCTTCCCCGTCGCCTCGCAGGCCGGACGCTTACCGGACCGGAACGCCATCAGCGCCCGCCACAGCAGCAGGACCTCGTCCTCGCTCACCTTGGCCACAGCGGCCTCCACGCCGTCCAGGCAGGGACCGTTGGCGGCATCTCCGCGGCGTCAGGCGGGCCCCTCCGCCTCGGGGCCAACGTTACAGCGAACGCAACTCTGCCACCGGGACGCCGCGACGGGGCTCTGGCAGAATGGACAGGCAGGGGTGATGGGGCTCACCTTGGACTCGCGGCCGTGGAAGCGGCCCGCTGACGGTCCCTGGCCACAGTCCGGAGGGTCGCATGCCGTCAGCCCTGTCGCGAGTCCCCGCTGATCCTGTTCCCGGGCGGTCGCGGTGAGCGGGCTGAGGACCTACCGGGACCGCCGTCTTGAGCTCGGCGACCTGATCCGCGCCGCGCTGCACGTGGCGCGGGCGTCCCGAGATCAGCTGGCCGAGAAGCAGGCCAGGGACCTGCTGGCGCGGCTGGCTGCCGACCGGTTCCAGCTGGCCGTCGTCGGCCAGTTCAGCCGCGGTAAGACGACGCTGATGAACGCGCTGCTCGGCGGCCCTTATCTGCCGATGGGGGCGCTGCCGATGACCTCGGTGATCACGACGGTGCGGTTCGGCAGCAGGCCCCGGGCGATCGTGCACCGCCGGGGATCGCCGCTGCCCGTCGAGGTGCCGCTGGCCGAGGTGGCCGATTTCGTTGCGCAGGCGAGCACCAGGCGTGCCGAACTGCAGGTGGTGTCGGTGCAGGTCGAGATTCCGGCGGAGATCCTGCGGCTGGGGTTCGAGTTCGTCGACACTCCCGGCGTCGGGTCCGCCATCGAGATCAACACCGCGACCACCAGGCAGTTCCTGCCCGAGGCCGACGCGGTGATCTTCGTGACCGGCTTCGACTCGCCGCTGACCGAGGCCGAGGCCGGTTTCGTTGCCGATACTGCCCGGCACGCGGGTCGGCTGTTCCTCGTGCTCAACAAGCGCGACCTGGTCTCGGATCGTGACGCCGCCCAAGCGGCGGAGTTCGTGCGCCGCCGCGTCCGCGAGGATCTGGGGATCGGGGAGCCGCGCTTGTTTGCCTTGTCGGCGCTGGAGGCGCTGGAGGCGGTCGTTCAGGGTGACCGCGGGCGATTGTCCGGCAGCGGTCTCCCGCCGCTTCGCGCCACGCTGGACGAAATCCTGACCACGGGCAAGACGCGCGTGATCCTCGGCAATATCGCCGATCGCGCCGTCGGCCTGGTTTCCGGCCAGCGGTGCGACCTGCGGCTCGGCCGGCTCCGCCTGGACGGGGGCCCCGACCCTTCAGCGGTGCTGGCCGCCTTCGACACGCGGATGGCCGAGCTGAGCCGGCAACGCAGCGCCGTGGCGGCCAAGATCACCGGCCGGATCGATACCGGCTTGCCGGAACTGCTCACGGCCCGAAGCCACGCGTGGCAGGCGAGCCTGCGGGACCTGATCGAGCCGCGCGCCGACGACTTGCTGGCTGCCGCCGGCAACGGCACCGTCCGCAGCGTGCTGGGGGAAGCCGGGAGCAGGCTGGAGGACGCCGGGCGTGACATCGCCGGCGCCTGGCTGGACCGGCGGCTGGGCGAGGTGCACGAACTGCTCACCGGCATGGTGGCCGGCCAGATCGGCGAGCTGCTCGCCATATCGCGCTCACCAGGCGTGGTGGGCGCCGGGATCGCGGGCCTGGCGGGCGTCGATGACCGTCGCGAGCCCGCGGGCTGGTCGGCCGAAGACGTTCCCGCGCTCCTGGTCCCGGTGCCGGAGTGGGCGGTCCCGGTGCAGATGCCGCGACGGTCCCGCCGCAAGGCCAGTACCGCCGGCGCGGAGGTCCGGCGCCATCTGGAGGACGCGCTCACCGCCGCGATCGCCGCATTTGACGAACGTGCGCGTGTCGCGTTCCAGGAAGCGGCCAGGGACTGGGCCGAGAGGCTGGACGATCAGGCTGGCCGGCAGATGCGCGAGGCGGCAGATCGTTTCCGCCGCCACCTTCAGTCGGTGCCGCGCGATGAGGACCTCGCGGCGCTTGACGGCCTCGCCGACCGGCTGGCCGGCTTCAAGGCGGCGCTGGACGCCGCGGAGCTGCCGCGCCTGGGCGAGGCCGCCGACGCCGAGCTCGCGCCGGCCGCCAGCGCGCAGGCGGACGGCTGCATGGTGTGCGAGCAGATGCAGGCAACGCTTACCGGTTACCTTCGCCGCAGCCAGTTCCGGCTCGCCACCTACGACGGTGACCAGGAGCGGCATGCGCTGGCGGGCGGGTTCTGCCCGTTGCATACCTGGCAATACGCCGCCATCGCCTCCCCTCTAGGCATCTCCGCCGGCTACCCGAAGCTGGCCGGCGCCGTGGCCGACGCGCTGGAATCCATCAGCGAGCAAGACGGCACCGTCGCCGACCTGGCTAGCCGCGTGGCCGCCGTTGCCCCGCAGCCCGGCACGTGCCCGCTGTGCGCGGCGCTGGCCGAACGCGAGAGCAAGGCGGTCAGCGAGGCCGTCGGGCAGGTACCAGCCGCGCCCGCCGCGGCGGTGCTGTGCCTGCGGCACCTGGCGCTGGCGCTTGCGGCAGGCCCCCCGCCCGATACCGGGCGGGCGATGGTCCGCGCGCTGGCCGGCGCGCTGCGCCGCGATCGCGAGGACATGCGCGCCTACGCGCTCAAGCGCGAAGCGCTGCACAGAGGGCTGGTGACCGAGGAGGAATCCCGTGCCTATCTCGGCGCCCTCCGCCGCCTCGCTAGCCTGTCCGCCCTCACCCAGACCTGGGCCGACACCGAGGGCTGAGGGTCGATCAGGCGATCAGCGGGAACCCGGCGGGCAGTGCTGGCCTGGTACCACGCAGTCGCCGCCGGGACCACGGCTCCAGCGGCGGGCCGTGCCTGATCCGCGCTGGACTCGTCGGGCCGGCCGGCCGTATCGTCAACTAGCGGCGTGTGCCGCCCGGTGATGGATCCCGCCGGGAGTGCGTCGGCGTTCGCGGGTGCGCTCGCTTGCCGTATGGCCGATGGGTCCTGCTGGCCAGCTTGTGATGGGCAGAAGGATCATGCATGGTGATGGCGACGGGATGATCCGGGCGGCCGGCGGGGTGCTGTGGAGATCGTCGGCCAGCGGGGCCGTCGAGGTGGCGCTGGTGCACCGGCCGGAGTACGACGACTGGTCGCTGCCGAAGGGCAAGCTTCGCCGCGGCGAGCATCCGCTCGTCACCGCCTGCCGGGAGGTGGCCGAGGAAACCGGGGTCCGGGTGACTGCCGGGAAGCGGCTGGATGTCGAGCATTACCGCACGGCCCGCGGCCCCAAGGCCGTGGAGTACTGGGCGGTGCACGGCCCGGACGCTCCGTTCAGGCCGACCAGGGAAGTGGACCACCTGGCGTGGGTGCCGTTGGCGGACGCCCGGCTTGACTACCCGGGCGATGCCTACGCGATCGGCGCGCTGGGGATGCTCGCCGACAGCGTCCGCTCTGGCTCTGCGGTCCTGCTCGTGCGCAACGCCCGCGCTGCACTTGCCGGGCGAGGGCGCGGCGCCGGGGGTCACCGCCTGCTGGACGCCGAAGGACGGGAACAGGCGGAGGCTTTGCGCCGCACGTTGCCCGCCTTCGGGCCGTCCCGGTTGCTTTCGGCAGGCGAGGCCCGTTTCGCGGACACCATGCGGCCGCTGGGCGCGGAGCTCGGGGTGGCGGTCGAGATCGAGCCGGCGTTCGGCGAAGCGGAATATGCCGAACGTCCCAGGCGCGCCGTGTCCCGGATCCTTGCCCTTGCGGCCGCCGGTGATGCCACGGCCGTGTGCGCACCCGGCGCCGTGATCCGGCACCTGCTCGCCACCCTGGCCGAGGACGCGGGCCTGGACGTAAGGGAATACCCGGCGGTCAAGGGCAGCGTGTGGGCCTTGTTCTTCTCCGGTGCCCAGCTCGCGGCGGCGGACTACTATCCGTCTCTTACCAGCCCGCGACCTTGACATGGCGGACAGCGCGTCGCTGCGAAGGCAGCTCCCGCCTGGAGGCAGGCGTGCTCAGACCACCCCGGTCAGTCTCTCCGCCACGGCCGCGGGCGGAACCCACAGCCCAGGACGTCCCCGGCAGGGAACGAGAGGGTCAACGGGTGCGGGAAACTCAAACGCCCAGTGATACAGCCCCGCGGTGGCCCACGGGCTGGGGGAATCGGTCAGGACGTCCGCCAGGTAGACAAAGCCGATGATCGCTTCTCGTGCCTCCCAGGCCTGTTTGGGCTGCGCGAAGGCCTCGGGGTCGGCCATCGTCCATAGCAGCCGGGGGTAAGCCTCGGGGTCGGGGTCCGCATTCTTGCCGGCATGAATCAGCAGCAGGCCCCGGTACGTAGTTCTCCACCGCCGGTTCTCGACGTCCTTGCCGCCGTAAATCACCGCCCAGGCCCACGGCTGCCGCATCGTCAGCACCTTCACGGCCGGACGCCAATCGCTGATCACGTAGGTAGCGCCGCGCCCTGCGGGCGCCAGAGATTGCCCAAGTAGGCGGCCGTCGGCTCGCCGTCGCGAGCACGCAAGGCGCGCAGGTAGCCGGCGAGCGGCGGACGGACATCCAGCCCGGGCAGCAGGTCAAGCGAGACGAACCGGGCTTCGATGTCCGGCTCCTCCGGCTCGGGCTCGCCGTGCCCGTCCGCCGTCGCCAGGAAGACCAGATCGACGGTGCGCAGCGTAGACCCGGGCCCGAGGGCTTCCAGGACGAACGCGACCCGCGCCGGATCCACGGACAGGCCCGTTTCCTCCAGGGTCTCCCGCCTGGCGCAGGCCGCCATGCTCTCGCCGGGACGTGGCGTGCCGCCGGGCAGCACCCAGTCGTCGGTGCCGTTGCGGATGCGGTGCACCAGCAGCACGGTGTCGTCGCGGAACACGATGGCAGAGCAGCGCAGGTCTACCGAATTCATGAGCGTTTCCTTCCTCCTCAGCTGGGTCGCCAGATCAGTCCGGGGCGGTCAGGCGCAGCCATCCCTCGGCGAACAGCCAGCCCGCGACCACGTCCGCGGGCCAGTGCACGCCCAGGTAGACACGGCTGGTGCCGACTGCGGCAGCGGCCACGACCGGCGCCGCCCGCGCGAGGGTACCGCGGGCGCCGAGTGCGTACACGCACGTCCCGGCGGCCAGCGCGGCCAAGGTGGTGTGCTTCGACGGCAGGCTGAAGCCCTCCGGCTCGCTTAGCCAGGCCTCCGCCGGGGGGCGCTGCCTGGCGATCACCCGTGACAGGCGGCGCCTGGCTGCCGCCCCGCTGGCCACGACCAGGCACGGCGCGCACGCACCCCGCCAGCCCTGCCGGCGCGCGGCGCCAACGGC
>JASIGD010000004.1 GCA_030045295.1 Streptosporangiaceae bacterium | reverse complement strand
GCTGCCGTTCGCCACCAGCATCGGGATGATGTTGCCGCCGATGTCATGCCGGCTCGAGTCGTCGGCCGCGTCCTTACGCAGCGCGTCCACCAGCACGTCGGTGTCGAACACGTAGTTGCCCATCGACGAGTAGCACATGTCCGGGTTACCCGGCATCGGCGGCGGGTCGGCGGGCTTTTCCAGGAACGCGTCGATCGTCTTGGCGTCTGCTCCGACGCTGATGATGCCGAAGGCGGAAGCCTCGCCGCGCGGCACCGGGATGGCCGCCACGGTCGCCCCCGCCCCGTGGGCGACGTGGTGGTCGATCATCTGCTGCGGGTCCATCCGGTACACGTGATCGGCGCCGAAGACGATCACGATGTCCGGCCGCTCGTCGTTGATCAGGTTCATCGACTGGTAGATCGCGTCCGCCGAGCCGGTGTACCAGTGCGGCCCGAGCCGCTGCTGGGCCGGGACGGGGGTCACGTAGTTGCCGAGCAGGGAGCTCATCCGCCACGTGGTGGAGATGTGCCGGTCCAGGCTATGGCTCTTGTACTGGGTCAGCACGCATATCTTCCTGATCCCGCCGTTGGCCAGGTTGGACAGAGCGAAATCGATCAGCCGGTACAGCCCACCGAACGGGACCGCCGGCTTGGCCCGGTCCGCGGTCAGCGGGCTCAGGCGGGTGCCCGCCCCGCCGGCGAGCACGATTCCCAGGACTGACTGCTGCGGCATATCTGGCCCCTCCTAGGACGCTGTGCACTAACTGCCATGTTCGTGCGTATCGGGCGCTACGGGGAAGAGCTCTGCCTTCGGGCCCGTGCCATCTTGCGGCCCGGGGGCCGGCGCGGTACTCGGGTCCGTCGCTCGCCAGAGCTCGCGGACCAGCACCTGCAGCGCGCCGGCGGTGGGGATGGCCAGCAACGCCGCGACGAAGCCGCCGAATATGCCGCCGATCAGGCTGCCGATCGACGCGCCGACCAGGACCGCGAGCAGCACCAGGAGCGGGCTGATCTTCACCGTCCGGCTCATCACCACCGGGTTCAGCACGTGGTTCTCGACCTGGGTGTAGACCACGAAGACGACCAGGGTCACGATGCCGGCGGTGAGTCCGTGACCGAAGGCGAACAGCACCGTGGGAATGCCGGCCAGCGCACCGCCGATCATCGGCAGGAAGTCCACCAGGGCGACCCACAGGCCCCACAGCAGCGGGAACGGCACGCCGAGGATCAACAGCGTCACGAACACCACCGCCCCGGCGATGATCGAGGTCAGCAGGTCCCCCAGCATGTAACCGGTGACGGTCCGGTTGATGTCGCCGGACACGCGCGTGACCGCGGCGGCCCGCTCCGGCCTCATCTGGCCGAGCAGCCCGCGCCGCAGTCTCGGGGCCTCGAGCAGCAGGAGCAGCATGAGCACGAAGATGGTCGCCAGCTCGATGACCAGGGATAGGGCGCCCTTGCCGATGGTCAGGACCGGCTTGGACAGCGACTCGGCGTAGCTCACCAGCTTGGGCGTGTTCCGCTGCAGCCAGCTCTGAATGTGGTACTTGCGCACGAGGTGGCCGATCCAGCCGTTGCCGTGCTGGGCGCTGGCCACGTAGCTGGGCAGCCGGTTCGCCAGGTGGGTGATGCCTCTCTCCAGCGGCCAGCCGAAAGCGATGGCCAGGCCGATGAAGACGACCAGCGCCCAGAAGGTGACGATGGTCACGGCGGCGCCCCGGCGCGGGGTCAGGTGTCGCTGCACGTACACCACGAGCGGGTTGAGCAGCAGCGCGAGGAACCCGGCGACCAGGATCAGCAGCACGATGTCCCGCAGCCGGTAGATCAGCTTGGCGGCCAGGTACGTGACGGCCACCACCGCCACCGTGACCAGGATGGTCCGCAGCGGGATGTGCCGCTCGTCGGCAGCCCTGAACAACCGCGCCACGCGGCCGGCCGGCGGCGGGGAGCTGGGCAGCTCGTCCTCCACCAGACCAGCATGCCAGGTCGCGGTGGCGTTGCGCTGCGCCGGCTCGGGCTGAGGCCCGTAACACCACGGACCGTTCGGGATAAAAAGATCTATTGACCGAACGGCCAGTGGTTCACCGGCCCTCGCCCGGGATCGTGACCGGGAGCGTGCGCGGTCCGCGGACCTGGCCACCGGACCAGGTGACGGCCGAGGGGTCGGACAGCTCGAAGTCCGGGTAGCGGTCCAACCACTCCTGCAGCGCTACCCGCAGCTCCATCCGGGCCAGGCTGGACCCGAGGCAGCGGTGCCGGCCGAGCCCGAAGGCGGCGTGGCGGTTCTGGGTCCGGTCGAGCTGCACGAGGCCGGGGTTCTCGAAGACGGCCGGATCCCGGTTAGCGGCCGGGAACGGGAGCAGCAGCCAGTCGCCTTCCTTGAGCCGGTGCCCGTGGAAGTCGAAGTCCTTGGCGACCAGGCGCGCCATCGTGACCGGCGCGTACGCACGCAGCAGTTCCTCGACCGCCGTGCCCATCAGCCCCGTGTCCCCGGCCAGCCGGCGGCGGTCCTCCGGGTGCAGGGCCAGGTGCCAGAGGGAGGCGCCGATCGCCGACCAGGTGGTGTCGATCCCGGCGATCATCAGCAGGATCATGGTGCCGCGGATGTGCTCGATCGGCAGCTTGCTGCCCTCGATCTCCGCTCCGATCAAGAAGGAGGTCAGGTCATCCCTGGGGCGGGCGATGTGGTCCTCGATCTGGGCATCCATGTAGGCGTCGAGCTCGGTGAACATCGACCTTCGTTCTTCGCCGGGGCGGTCCACGTCCTCCATCACCTCGTGGATGAAGCGCCGGAAGAGATCGGCGTCCTCCTGGGGGAACCCGAGGAACCTGACGATGACCCGGACCGGAATGTGCTGGGCGTAGTCGACGGCCGCGTCGAAGCTCGGCCGGCCCGCGGTCCCGGCGAGCAGTTCCCGGCACAGTTCCCTGGTGAAGGGCTCGAGCGCGGCGATCGTCTTGGGCGCGAAGGCGGGCAGCAGCATCCCCCGGGCGATCTTGTGGAAGGGCGGGTCCGAGGTTATCGGCGGGGACAGGCCGATGGGCGCGGGCAGGTCGTCCGGACCTGGCCGCCGCTCGCTGACCACGACCGAGCGGGACGTGAAGTGCTCGGTGTCGTAGGCCACCTCGGACACCAGATCATGACCGACCGGCAGCCACGTGCCGCCGTAGCGGTCGCTGTGCGCGACCGGGCAACGCCGGCGCAGGTCGTCCCAGATCGGGTACGGGTCGGCGACCCACGCCGGGTCGGTGTGATCGAAGTCGGTGGCCCAGTCCTCGACTGGCGGATGGCGGCTGGTCACGGCGCCTCCCCCTCTCGGTTCTCCCAGCTTACGGCGCGAATCGCCGGAGAATACGAACGCCGGCGCGGGCGCGAGAAGTACACTGTTCGCGTAACAGGCATTGGCCTTCTGTGGTAGGAGGCTGCGATGAGACTGGTCATGCGGTGCCCGGCTGCCGGGCTGGCCGATCCGAGGTTCGCGGCTCTGGTGCGGATGATGCGGGCCCGCGGGCGGCTCATATTCCTCGTGACCGGCGCGCTGCTCATGGTCATCAGCGTGATGCTGCCCAGCGGCGTGGCTTTCACTGTGGCGTTCGTGTCCGGGATGCTGGTCGTGGGGTTGTCAGCACCGAGCCCCATGCCGTGGACCCCCACGACGGCCATGGTCGGCGCGTGGGAATGGCTGAGTAAAGGTCGGGCCGATCGCCGCTAGGGTGTCGCCGCTCAGCCATCGCCTGGAGGTTCTGGTCGGCGGCTGCCGCACGTTCCGGCCGGCTAAGCCCGCTGTCGGCTGCCCGCGGGGCATGCTGGCCGTAACGACATCTGGAGGAGATGGCTCATGACCGCCGAGACGATCCGCGACCTGATCAAGCCGCTCATCGGCAAGTCCGGGTCGATTTCCATGGTGGTCAACAGGGTCGGCCCGATCGGGTTCGCCACAACCGAGAACAAGAAACTGACCGGCGTGGAGATCCGCCCGGACGGCCTGGTCCGGCTTGAGCGCGAGACCGGGTGGACGGTGATCGATCCGGCGGAAGTCGTGGCGGTGGCGTGGAACGGCGAGCCGGAGCAGTCGGCGGGCCAGTTCCTCTGAGCGCGGGCGCCGGGACCGGCGATGAAGCGCGGGCGCCGGGACCGGCGATGAAGCGCGGGGGCCGGGACCGGCGATGAAGCGATCCCGGACGGACGGTGGTGCTCGGGATCTCGCGGGACTGAGCCCGCACCGCGAGACGGCGATCACTAGGCTAGGCAGGTACCTGCGCGTCTCATGACATCCAGGTCGCCCCGAAAAAAAACATCGTCAGAGGGGTCACGATGGACCTGCAGCTGCGCGGCCGGGTGGCACTGGTCAACGCGGCCAGCCGCGGACTCGGCCGGGGAATCGCCGAGGCCCTGGCGGCCGAGGGGGTGAGCCTGGTCATCTCCTCCCGGGAGCAGGCGGCCATCAGCCAGGCCGGGCGCGAGATCACGGCCGCGCACGGAGTCGAGGTCGTCGCGGTGGCGGCCGACGTGGCGACGGCCGGCGCTGCCGAGCACCTGGTGAGCACCGCGGTAGAGCGCTTCGGCGGCCTGGACATCCTGGTCAACAACGGCGGCGGGCCGCCGGGCGGGAAGTTCACCGACTTCGACGACGCGGCGTGGCAGAGCGCCTTCGAACTGCTGCTGCTCAACGTCGTCCGGATGGTGCGAGCCGCCCTGCCGCACCTGCGAGCCAGCGCTGCCGGACGGATCATCAACGTCGAATCGAGCTCGGTCAAGGAGCCGATCGCGGGGTTGATCCTGTCCAACAGCCTGCGCGCCGGCGTCGCCGGCCTGGCCAAGACCCTGGCCGACGAGCTGGCACCTGACCAGATCACGGTAAACACGGTGCTTCCCGGCCGGATCCTGACCGACCGGCTACGCGGCTTCTTCGCCGGGCCGGCCCGCCAGGCCGGCGTCGACGTGGACCAGCTGGCCAGAGTCGAGGCAGCCAAGGGGATCCCGCTCGGGCGGGTCGGCGAGCCTTCGGACGTGGCCAACCTGGTGACGTTCCTCTGCTCGGCTCCCGCCTCCTATCTGACCGGTCTGGCCGTGGCGGTCGACGGGGGCATGATCCGCTCGATCGTCTGATCCGGGCCAGGATTCGGGCCAGGATTCGGGCAGCACGCCGATCAGGCCGGTCCCGGGCGGAGTCCTAGCCGTCCTCCGGCAAGATCGTGGACACAAACCCCCGGGAATCGCGAGGTAACTGTCCACGGTAATCGTGCCCCTTCACTGCTGGGACCAGTGTGATTAGCGTTACGGTCTGGGACGGCGCTGAGCTGATCCCTTGCTTCAGCGCTGTCCTAAGTCCTGGGCGTGGCGGTCGAGGAACTCGTAGATGTCGGCGTCGTCGACGCCGGGGAAGCTGCCGGCCGGGAGGGCGGACAGGATGTGCGAGTGCGCGCGGGCCGACGGCCAGGCGTTGCCTTCCCAGCGTTCGGCCAGCGCGGCCGGCGG
>JASIGD010000123.1 GCA_030045295.1 Streptosporangiaceae bacterium | reverse complement strand
CGACGACGTGTTCGCGGAGCTGGACGCGGGCCGCAGGGACCGGCTGGCCGGCATGGTCGCCGGCGCCGAGCAGGTCCTGATCACCGCCGCGGTACCCGCCGACGTCCCGAGCGTGCTGACCGGCGCGCGGTTCACTATCCGGGGCGGCGTGGTCAGCGGTGTCGGCTGACAGCGCGGCCCCGGGCCGCGCGCGGCTGGCCGCCGAGGCGCTCGCGCAGGCGAAGGCGGACGCGAGGGCGCGCGGTGACGTGCCGGCGGGCGGCCCGCAGCAAGCCGCGAACTGGAATAAAACCGCAGGTAACGAACGTTTTACTGGTGTCGGCTCGAGTCCGGCCGGGGCGGCCAGAGGGCGTCCCCGCCAAGACGACCCGCAGCCGCTGACCAGCGCGATCGAGGGCCTCCTCCACGAGCAGGGCTGGCAGCAGCGAGCGGCGATGGGATCGGTGTTCGGCCGCTGGGAGGAGATTGTCGGCCGAGACCTGGCCGCGCATACCCGCCCGGACAGTTTCTCCGACGGGGAACTGGTGGTCACGGCTGACTCGACGGCCTGGGCGACCCAGGTGCGGCTGCTCGCGTCGGCTCTCGTCCGGCGGCTGAACGCCGAACTCGGCGACGGGACGGTGCGCCGGGTGAAGGTCCGCGGCCCGGCGCCGCCGCGCCGCCGCGGGGCCTGGCGCGTTCCCGGCAGCAGGGGTCCCCGCGACACTTACGGGTAGGCCGCCGCCTCAGCCGACACGGTGAGGCAACACGGCCCTGGCTGTCGGTGCCCGCAGGTAAAATGAATAAGCGCACGGATAGCCACGTTCTGGGGGGCTGGGCTGCGCGCTTCTGATGCAGGATGGAGTTCGGTTTGTCCTACGATGCACGTTCGATCACGGTACTCGAGGGCCTGGAAGCGGTCCGTAAGCGGCCCGGAATGTACATCGGCTCAACCGGCGAGCGGGGCCTGCATCACCTGGTCTACGAGGTCGTTGACAATTCCGTGGACGAGGCCCTCGCCGGGTACTGCGACACCATCAGCGTGACGTTGCTCGCCGATGGTGGGGTGCGGGTGCAAGACAACGGCCGCGGTATCCCCGTCGACGAGCACCCGGTGGAGCATCGCCCGGCCCTCGAGGTGGTGATGACCACCCTGCACGCGGGCGGCAAGTTCGACGCCAAGTCGTACGCGGTCTCCGGCGGGCTGCACGGCGTCGGCGTCTCGGTGGTGAACGCCCTGTCGTGGATGCTCGAGGTCGAGGTGCGCAGGGACGGCTATGTCTGGACGCAGGACTACGAGTACGGCGAGCCGATGGGCCCGCTCGTCCGCGGCGCCGCGACCCAGGACACCGGTACCACGACCACGTTCTGGCCCGACAGCGGCATCTTCGAGACTACTGACTGGTCCTTCGAGACGCTGTCCCGGCGGATGCAGGAGATGGCGTTCCTTAACAAGGACCTCCTGATCTCGATCGCGGACGAGCGGCAGGACAAGCAGAGGTCCGTGCAGTACCGGTACGCGGGCGGGATCGCCGATTTCGTTCGGTACATCAACGCGTCCAAGGAGCCGATCCACGGATCGGTCATCGACTTCGGCGAGGAAGCCGAGGGGATCTCCGTCGAGATCGCGATGCAGTGGAGCGCGGCGTACACCGAATCGGTGCACACCTTCGCGAACACCATCAACACGGCCGAGGGCGGCACGCACGAGGAAGGCTTCCGCGCCGCGCTCACGGCGATCGTCAACAGGTACGCGCGCGAGCAGAAGCTGCTGCGGGAGAAGGACGATAACCTGACCGGCGACGATGTGCGCGAGGGCCTGACCGCGATCGTGTCGGTCAAGCTCGCCGAGCCGCAGTTCGAGGGCCAGACCAAGACCAAGCTGGGCAACACCGAGGCCAAGTCGTTCGTGCAGAAGGCGTGCAACGACCACCTGCGGGATTGGTTCGATCGCAACCCCGGCGAGGCCAAGGAGATCATCAACAAGGCCAGCCAGGCCGCTCGCGCCCGGATCGCCGCCCGCCAGGCGCGTGACCTCACTCGCCGCAAGTCCCTGCTCGACTCGACGTCGCTGCCGGGCAAGCTGGCGGATTGCCAGTCCACCGACCCGGAGATATCCGAGATCTACGTGGTCGAGGGAGATTCGGCGGGCGGTTCGGCCAAGGGCGGCCGGGACCCGCAGTTCCAGGCGATCCTGCCCATCCGCGGCAAGATCATCAACGTGGAGAAGGCACGGATCGACCGGGTGCTGAAGAACAACGAGGTCCAGGCGCTGATCACCGCGCTCGGCACCGGCATCCACGACGAGTTCGACATCACCAAGCTCCGCTACCACAAGATCATCCTGATGGCGGACGCCGACGTGGACGGGCAGCATATCCGGACGCTGCTGCTCACGCTGCTGTTCCGGTTCATGAAGCCGCTGGTCGAGGCCGGGCACGTGTACCTCGCCCAGCCTCCGCTGTACAAGATCAAGTGGGAGGGGCGCGGCGTCGAGCCCGGCTACGCCTACAGCGATACCGAGCGTGACCGGCTGATCGAGGCGGGGATCGCTGAGGGCCGCAAGGACCCGCGGCCGCGAGATGCCGTGCAGCGGTTCAAGGGCCTGGGCGAGATGAACGCCGAGGAACTGTGGGAGACCACGATGAACCCGGCGCGGCGGGTCCTGGGGCAGGTGACCCTCGACGACGCGGCCCAGGCGGACGAACTGTTCAGCGTGCTGATGGGCGAGGACGTCGAGGCGCGCCGCTCGTTCATCACCCGCAACGCGAAGGACGTCAGGTTCCTGGACATTTGACCGGCGGCGCGTCGGCCGTTCGACGTGCTCCACTGATGAGTTTAAGGATTACGAAAAAGTGACCGAAGTTACCGATCTGCCTGGTGGTCACGACCGTACCGAGCCGGTCGACATCCAGTACGAGATGCAGCGCAGCTACATCGATTACGCGATGTCGGTGATCATCGGCCGGGCGCTGCCGGACGTGCGCGACGGGCTCAAGCCGGTCCACACCCGGATCTTGTACGCCATGTACGACGGCGGCTTCCGCCCGGACCGCGGGTTCTTCAAGTGCTCGCGGGTCGTCGGCGACGTCATGGGCAACTACCACCCGCACGGCGACAGCGCGATCTATGACGCCCTGGTCCGGCTGGCCCAGCCGTGGTCGATGCGGTACCCGCTGATCGACAGCCAGGGCAACTTCGGCTCCCCGGGCAATGACCCGCCCGCGGCCATGCGGTACACCGAGTGCCGTCTCGCGCCGCTGGCCATGGAGATGCTGCGCGACATCAACGAGGACACTGTCGACTTCCGCGACAACTACGACGGCCGCTCGTCCGAGCCCGTCGTGCTGCCCAGCCGGTTCCCCAACCTGCTGGTCAACGGGTCCGAGGGCATCGCGGTCGGCATGGCGACCAAGATCCCGCCGCACAACCTGCGCGAGGTGGCGGCCGGGGTGCAGTGGTACCTGGATCACTTCGAGGCCTCGGACGAGGAACTGCTCGGCGCGCTGCTGGAGCGGATCCAGGGGCCGGACTTCCCCACCCGCGGCCTGATCGTGGGCCGGCGCGGCATCAGGGAGGCGTACCGCACCGGGCGCGGATCGATCACCATGCGGGCGGTGGTCGACGTCGAGGAGGACTCCCGAGGTCGCACGTGCCTGGTGGCGAAGGAACTGCCCTTCCAGGTCAACCGGGACAACCTGGCCGAGAAGATCGCCGACCTGGTTCGCGACGGCCGGGTCAACGGCATCGCCGATGTCCGCGACGAGAGCAGCGGCCGCACCGGCCAGCGCCTGGTCATCGTGCTCAAGCGGGACGCCGTGGCCAAGGTGGTGCTCAACAACCTCTACAAGCACACGCAGCTGCAGGACACGTTCGGCGCCAACATGCTGGCGCTGGTCGACGGGGTGCCGCGCACCCTGCGCCTGGACCAGATGATCAGGTACTGGGTCACGCACCAGATCGAGGTCATCGTCCGCCGCACCAGGTACCGGCTGCGTAAGGCCGCCGAGCGGCTGCACATCGTCGGCGCCCTGCTCAAGGCGATCGACCGGATCGACGAGGTCATCGCGCTGATCAGGGCCAGCGCGTCGGCCGCGGAGGCGCAGCGGGGCCTGATGAGCCTGCTGGAGATCGACGAGATCCAGGCGCGCGCCATCCTGGACATGCAACTGCGCAAGCTGGCCGCGCTCGAGCGGCAGGAGCTTGTCAGCGAACGAGACGAGCTGGAAGCGAAGATCGCGGACTACGAGAGCATCCTGGCCCGGCCGGAGCGGCAGCGGGAGATCGTCGGGTCCGAGCTGGCCGAGATCGTCAACAGGTACGGCGACGACCGGCGAACCCAGATCGTCGCCTACGACGGCGAGGTAGCCGACGAGGACCTCATCGCCGAAGAGGACGTCGTGGTCACGATCACCTACGGCGGATACGCCAAGCGCACCAGGACCGATCTGTACCGCGCGCAGCGGCGCGGCGGCAAGGGGGTCCGCGGCGCCCAGCTGCGCACCGATGACATCGTGGATCACTTCTTCATCACCACGACCCATCACTGGATCCTGTTCTTCACCAACAAGGGCCGCGTCTACCGCGCCAAGGCCTACGAGCTACCCGACGCCGGCCGCGACGCCCGCGGCCAGCACGTCGCCAACCTGCTCGCGTTCCAGCCGGACGAGCGGATCGCCGAGGTGCTCGCGCTGCGCGACTACCAGGTGGCCCCCTACCTGGTCCTGGCCACCCGCGGCGGGCTGGTGAAGAAGACGAAGCTGACGGAATTCGAGAACGTGCGATCCGGCGGCATCATCGCGATCAACCTGCGCGAAGACGACGAGGTCATCGCGGCCAGGCTGGTCTCGCCGGACGAGGACCTGCTGCTGGTCAGCAAGGGCGCGCAGGCCATAAGGTTCCACGCCAGCGATGAGTCGCTGCGCCCGATGGGTCGCGCTACCTCCGGCGTCATCGGCATGCGCTTCAACGACGGCGATGAGCTGCTGGGCATGCACGTGGTCAGGGAAGGCGAGGACGTCCTGGTCGCTACCGGGGGCGGCTACGCTAAGCGGACCCCGGCTGACGCGTACCCGGTGCAGGGCCGCGGCGGCCGCGGCGTCGTCACGGCCAAGATCACCGAAGCCCGCGGCGAGCTGGTCGGCGCGCTGATGGTGACGGCCGATGACGAGATATTCGCGATCACCTCGGCGGGCGGGGTGATCAGGACCAGGGCGGAGGAGGTCAAGCAATCCGGCAGGCAGACCATGGGGGTCCGGCTCATGAACCTCGCCGCCGGGGTCAGTGTGGTAGCACTAGCCCGCAACGCGGAATCCCTGGCCGAGGGCGACCAGGGACCAGCAGATGAGGAGGCCGACCAGGAATCTCCGGCAGGCGACGCGGACCGGACCGATCTGGCCGATCAGAGTGGCGAAGATGCGGAATAATCCGGGACGAATAGACTAGGCCGGTAGATACACCCGGCTCCGCACGCTGGCAGCAACTATTTCGGGGCAAAGCTCCCACGAGTGTCGCGGTGCCGCGGTACCGCGGAGTCTCGGCGGCGGGCCGTCTTCTTCGCATGGGTGTCAGCCCGGACGCCTCGTTCGGAGATAACCTCATGAGGGTCTGAATCAGAGGAGGACGGCTTGGACAGGCACACAAACGGGCCCGGCGGCTCAGGTGGAGCCTCGCCTACGGTCATGTCCCCGCGGCAGGATGACGACGACCAGGACACCCGCCCGTCTGACATCATGTCCCCGCCCCGCAAGCCGACCGTAGCCACGTCCCCTTCGGCGACCCAGGATGCTTCTGCTAACGGCGGCCCGGCTGCCGACGGCGCAGAGACGAGCAGCGCGCGTGACGCGGGAGCGGACACCGCGGCCGCCGACGCCGTTCCCGCCCTGCCCGCCGACGGCATCGGTCACGCGCTGGATGCCGCAGAGTCCACGGTCACCTTCGACAGGCCGGAATCAGCCCCGGTTCCGCCTCGCGCGGATGACTGGGTGCCAGGCCGTGACGGCGAGCCGTCGCCAGACGGTTCCCCGGCCGGTGTCGCCTCAGCCGCGGGCGAGCCGTATCCCGGATCGCTGGCCAGCGGCACCGCGCTCCGCGCCGAATCCACCACGGAGTCGTCCGCGCCGCGCCCGTCGCCGGCCGCGCCGGCCGCCGGGGAGCCGCCGCCCGGAACAGTTTCAGCGGCAGCGTTTGCCTGGCAGACACCGGGACCTGCGCCCGTCCCGCCATCCTCCCCGGCGCGGAACTTCCTGCGCTCAGGCGGGAACGCGAAGACGGCCACTGTTACCGGAGCGGCGGCCGTCGGCTCGGCGAGCGCGGCGGCCGACCGGGCCGCAGAACCGGCGCGGGGCAAGCCGAAGCGATCGTCGAGGCGCCAGGCCAGGCAGGCGCACCTGACCGTCGCCCGGATAGAGCCCTGGTCGGTGATGAAGTTCAGCTTCGTCGTGTCCCTCGTCGCCTTCGTCATCTTGTTCGTCGCCGTCAGCGTGCTCTACGGCTCGCTGTCGGCGCTTGGCGTGTTCGACTCGCTTCAGCGGGTCGTGACGAACGTAACATCGAGCCAAGGTTCGGCCGGGGTCAACGCGGCGAAATGGTTCACGGCGTCGAAGGTACTCGGTTACACCGCGCTCCTCGGTTCGCTCAACATCGTGCTGATCACGGCGATGGCAACCATCGGCGCGGTCGTCTACAACCTGACCTCGCGGCTGACAGGCGGCGTGGAGGTGACGCTCCGCGAGACGGAATGACCAGACGGCGCGGACGCGGGGTAGTATGGCGCTGCCATCGCCACGCAACCCGCGGTATCAGTACGGTAAGATGATTCCTTCGACTGTTTCCGCAGGTCAAGCCGTTCATGGCATGGGGTTATAGCTCAGTCGGTTAGAGCGCGTCCCTGATAAGGACGAGGCCCGTGGTTCAAGTCCACGTAACCCCACGACGCACTCCTTCACTAACCGTAACGGCTCTCCTCGGGTAACTCCGGCGGCTGCCTCGTCGGCCGGGGCGCGGCCGGGCGGCGTGGCTTGCTAAGCTGCCGTACACCGCGGTGGTGGGCTCACCTCCGCGGGCCGGCTCCGAATGTCATCGAGGTGGAGGGTTCCTCGCCGTGAAGAAGCTATTGCTGGTCGCCCTGCTCGCGCTTGGCGTGTTCGCCATCTGGCGCAAGGTCCAGTCCGACCGTGCTGAACTCGACCTCTGGACCGAGGCCACCACGGCCGGCGAGGACTGATCCGCGCGGGCCGGCGGCGATATCCGCCCGCGCGCGGATGAGCCGCCCGGCGCTGGGAGGCGAGCCGGTGAGCGAGGCTTCCGCTGTATCGCTGGTCTGCTGCGACCTGGTGGGAGCTGCTGCGGTCGGCGGCAGCGTGCTCGAGCGGGCGTTCGCGGAGGCGATCGCTACTCAGGGCGTGGTGACGGGGACCGCGGCCTACGTCCGGTCCATGGTCCAGTTCGACCGGGCCCGCGGCTCGATCCCGGCCGATGTCATGCGCAGCGTGTTTCCCGAGGACGAGATCCGCGCGCAGGCCGCGAGCATGGCCTTCGAGCGGTCGTTCCGGGCGGCCGTGGACCGGTTCGGCGCGCTCCCGCTGCCCGGCGCGAACGACGCGCTGGCCAAGATCACCGCGGCGGGCGTCAAGGTGTGCTTGCTGTCCTGCCTTTCCCGGCCCGCGCTCAGCCTGATCGTGGAGCGCCTCGGCTGGTGGCAGCGAGCGGACCTGATACTGTGCGCGGACGACGTGGCCCGCGGTTTCCCCTGGCCCGATCTCGTCCTCACCGCGATCCTGCGGCTGGGCATCGGCGACGTGCGAGAGGTGGCCGTGGTCACGGCGAGCGAGAGCGGCGTGCTCTGCGCCCGCCGGGCCGGTGCCCCGCTCGTCGTCGGCATGCTCGGCGACGTGCACGACGCGAGCAGGCTCCGCCGCGCCGGAGCCACTCACCTGCTGGCGGACATCGGCGACCTGCCGGACCTGGTGACGTCGCAGGGCGAGATCGCCACCGTCCGCTGACCACGACGAGTGACCGGGCTGCCGCCAGCGCGTGGCAGACTGTGAGGCATGCCGGAACTGCCCGAAGTGGAGTCGCTCGCCGAATTCCTGCGCGAACACGCGAAGGGACACGCCGTCGTGCGCGCCGACGCGGCCTCGTTCTCGGTGCTCAAGACGTTCGACCCGCCGCTGGCCAGCCTGGCCGGACAGGTGATCACCGAGGTCGGCAGGCACGGCAAGTTCCTGGACATCGCCACGGACCAGGGCCTGCACCTGATCATCCACCTGGCCCGGGCGGGCTGGCTACGCTGGCGCGAGGACCTGCCCTCGGCCCCGCCGAAGCCGGGCAAGAGCCCGCTGGCCTTCCGCCTCACGCTCGATGACGGCTCCGGATTCGACCTGACCGAGGCGGGAACGCACAAACGCCTCGCGGTATACCTGGTCCGCGACCCGGCCGAAGTGCCGGGGATCGTCTCTCTGGGGCCGGATCCGCTGGCCGCCGATTTCACCGCGGATACCCTGGCGGCCCTGCTGGCCGGCCGCCGGACGCAGGTCAAGGGCCTGCTGCGCGATCAGAAGGTCATCGCGGGCATCGGCAACGCGTATTCTGACGAGGTGCTGCACGTGGCCAAGATGTCACCGTTCAAGATCGCCGCCAGCATGACGCCAGACGACGTGGCCGTCCTTTACGACGCGATCAAGACCACGCTGACCGAGGCGGTCGAGCGCTCCGCGGGCCTGGCCGCCGCCGACCTGAAGGGCGAGAAAAAGAGCGGCCTGCGCGTACACGGCCGCGCCGGCCAGGCGTGCCCGGAATGCGGCGACACCATCAGGGAGGTCTCCTTCGCCGACTCCTCGCTGCAGTACTGCCCGACCTGCCAGACCGGCGGCAAGCCACTCGCCGACCGCCGCCTGTCCCGTCTGCTCAAATAAAAAGATCATTTCGCCGAACGGGCCGTGGTGCATGCCCGCTGGTCACCTCATCGCGGTGCCTGTCCGGACCGAGTAGCCTGGGCAACAGACATCTCGGGGCTATAGCTCAGCTGGAAGAGCGTCTGGTTTGCATCCAGAAGGCCAGGGGTTCGAGTCCCCTTAGCTCCACAGGTCAGAGCTAAAACACCTTCGACCGCCTCCAGGCGCCCGGACCGGACCGCGGTCACGAAGTCCTGGTAGTCCCGCTCGTTCTGGTCCGCGTAGCGTCCGGTGAAGTCGGTCATCGACTCGTCGAAGCCATCGCCTGCGCCCAGGTAGGAGGCGATGGCGACGGGGTCGCCCGACCGGGCGTGCGCCCGGGCCAGTGTCCATCCGCAGATCCCTGCGTAGAACCCGAGCCCGAGCGGTGTCATCGCCTCGACCAAGGCCGAGCCCTTCATGTCGCGAAGCTGGCGCCAGTAGAAGTGGCGCTTCACGTCGTGACCCTTGGTCCAGCCCAGGTAGATGTCGCTCGCGGCCTGCATCAGCCGTTGCCCCTGCACCACCCGCTCGCCGTGGTTGCGGAACCGGCTCCTAGGTAGGTAGCCCTCGAGCACCGAGGCCGTGGCCTCCTTGATCTGCAGGAACAGGGGGTCGTTCGGATCACGGCCCTGGAGCAGGACGATGAACGCGCGGGTCCCGACACTGCCGACGCCCACCACCTTGCGGGCCGCGTCCACGATCTCGAAGTGTTCAAGCAGGTGCCGCCGGTCAGGCTGCAGCGTGGCCCGGTAAGCCCGGAACTGGTCGCGGATCACCGGCATGACCTCGTCGGCTGACAGGCCGTAGCGGCCCTCCAGGTCACCGCGATAGGCGGCAGCCCAGTCGCGCGCCGGGACCACGACCGGATGGGCCGCGCGCCATCTGCGGCATCCGGCTCTCTACTTCCGGCGAGAAACCCAAGACGGTGAGAATGGTCTCGAGAATTTGACACTAATTATTCCGCGGAATCTCCGAGATCGTCATCGCCTTCGAAGCCCGCAGCCGCCAGCACCTCGGCGGCGATCGGCGGTGGCGCGTGAAAATCCCATGCCTTGAAAAGGACCGCGTTCGGCACGCCCATAGC
>JASIGD010000122.1 GCA_030045295.1 Streptosporangiaceae bacterium | reverse complement strand
CGCCGAGGCGGTGAGCGTGGACGAGGCGGTCGACCGGGCCGGCGTGCTCGTGGTGGCCGTCTGGCTGGATGACTTCCGGCAGTTCATCGCCCGGTACGGGGACCGGCTGGCCGGCAAGGTGATCATCGACCCGACCAACCCGGTCGGCCCGGACGGCCAGGGCGGGTACCGCAAGGTCATCGGCGAGCAGGAGTCCTCCGGCCAAATACTGGCCGGGCTGCTGCCGACCGGGGCCGTTCTGGTCAAGGCGTTCGGCACGCTGTCGGCTCCCACGCTGGCTGCGGCGGCGCGCCGGGAACCGGAGCGGGCCGTGCTGTTCTACGCCGCCGACGACGACGCGGCAGGCGACCTGGCCGCAGGCCTGATCCGCGCGGCCGGCTTCGACCCGGTCCGCGTCGGCGGCTTGGACCAGTCCATCCGCATCGAGATGTTCGGCGACCTGCACGAATACGGCGCCCTGGGCCGGCCAGTGACCAGAGCCGAGGCACTGGCGGCAATCTGACCCGGTAAGCCCCGGCATCATCCGGAGCGGGGATCGCGCCGTCGCGGTATGGGTTTCGGCGCACCGTGGCCCCGAGACTAAACGAGCGAGCCGGCCTCGAGGAGGAACCGTGAAGGAGACCGAATTCCGGCTGACCGTCAATGGCGCGGAACGCCGCGTGACTTGCGAGCCTGATACGCCGTTGCTTGACGTGCTGCGCCATGACCTGGGCTTGGTCGGGGCGAGGTTCGGCTGCGGGACGGGGCTGTGCGGGGCGTGCTCCGTGTTCATCGCTGACCGCGTCTGCTCGTCCTGCGACCTGCCGGTGTCGGCCGTCGACGGCCCGGTCGTCACCGTGGAGGGCCTGTCCGCCGGCGGCCGGCTTCATCCGGTCCAGCAGGCGTTCATCGATGAGCAGGCCGCGCAGTGCGGCTATTGCACCTCCGGCATGGTGATAGCCGCGGCCGGCTTGCTGCGCGACCGTCCCGCCCCGGCCGAGCAGGAGGTGCGGGAGGCCCTGGACGGCAATCTGTGCCGCTGTGGAACGCATGGCAGGATCGTCCGCGCGGTGCTGAAGGCGGCCGCGCCCGTTTCGCGTGGGCCCGCCGTGGTCCGGCACACGCCGGCCGGGCCGCCGCCCGCCGGCCAGCCTCCCGCCGAGATTCCCGCTGGTGGCATCCCAACCGGGCAGGACCCGGTGCTCGCGCCGTCGACCGTTTCGCCTGGCCCGTTGTCCGTCGGGCCTGCGGTGCCCTCCGGCGCCTCGCCGCTTCCGGCCGACCTGGCGGCCAACCCGGTGCTGGCCCGGTGGCTGGACTTCAGCCGGGACGGGGAGGTCACGATCCAGGTCGGCAAGGTGGAGTACGGCCAGGGCATCTGGACCGCCCTGGCACAGGTAGCCGCCGAGGAACTCCAGCTCACCCTGGCCCGGGTGCGGGTAGCGCCGGTATCCACCGGCACCAGCCCGGACGAGGGCGTCACGGCGGGCAGCCTGTCGGTCCAGGACTCCGGCTCCGCGCTCCGGCAAGCCTGCGCGCAGGCCCGTGACCTGCTGCTCGACGCCGCGGCGAAAAGACTCGGGGTCACCCCGGCGGCACTGGATGTGGCCGACGGGCAGATCCGGACCGCTGACGGCCCGACCGGCCTGAGCTACTGGACGCTGGCCCGGCCGGGGACGCTGGACCGGCCCGCGGATCTTCCGGTGCCGTCTCGGCCGCCTGGCGTGTGGTCCGTCGCCGGGCGCAGTGCCCCCCGGCTGGACATCCCGGACAAGGTGACCGGGCGCCCGCGGTTCCTGCACGATCTGGTCCTGCCGGGCATGGCCTACGGTCGGGTGGTGCGGCCGCCCGCTCGGGCCGCCGAGCTGACCAGACTGGCCGATACCGATCTGGGCCGCGACGTCGTGCTGGTGCGGGACGGCTCGTTCCTCGGCGTGGTGGCCCCGACCGACCGGGGCGCCCGGCTAGCCGCCGGGCGGGTCGCCCGGGCGGCGCGATGGCAGACGAGCCCGTCGCTGCCCGACGACCGCGACCTGCGCGGGTTCATGCTGGCGGCGCCGTCGGAGGACCAAGCGGTGGCGGACCAGCCGGACGTGGATGCCGCGGGCGCGGCCACCCGCACGCTGACCGCCGAGTTCACCCGGCCGTTCCTGGCCCATGCGTCGGTGGCGCCCAGCTGCGCGATCGCCCGCTGGGACAGCCAGGCGGTCACCGTGTGGTGCCACAGTCAGGGCATCTTCCTGCTGCGCGCGGCGATCGCGGCCGGGCTGGGGCTGGCGGCCGGGCAGGTGACGGTGCACTACGTGGAGGGCGCGGGGGTATACGGGCAGAACGCGGCGGACGATGCGGCGATGGACGCGGTGCTGCTGGCGCGGGCGGTCCCCGGCCGGGCGGTCCGGGTGCAGTGGACCCGTGAAGACGAGATGTGCTGGTCGCCGCTGGGGTCGGCCATGCTCGCGCGGCTCGCGGCCGGCCTGGACTCCGGAGGCCGCATCGTGACCTGGCGGGCCGACGTGTGGAGTAACGGCTTCATGGGCCGGCCCACCATGGGCGGGGACCCGCGCCTGCTCGCCCTGACCCACCTGCCCGGGGGGCACGCGATGCCGCCCGCACCGGATTTCCAGCCGGCCAACTGGATGGGCGCCTCGCGCAACGCGGTGCCTGGCTATGACATCCCTGGCGTGCAGGTCACCCGGCACCGGCTGCTGGACATGCCGGTCCGGACATCCTCGCTGCGGTCGCTCGGCGCGCACCTCAACGTCTTCGCCATCGAGTCGTTCATGGACGAACTGGCCGCCGCGGCCGGCGCCGACCCGGTCGCCTTCCGACTCGCCCACCTGTCCGATCCGCGGGCACGGCGGGT
>JASIGD010000015.1 GCA_030045295.1 Streptosporangiaceae bacterium | reverse complement strand
TGGCTGGACGGCAAGCTGAACAAGGATGTCACGCTGCCGGCGACCTCGCTGACCTCGGCGGGGACGAACTGGCTGATCACCGGCTCGGACAGCCGGGCCGGACTGTCCCGCGCCGAGATCGACGCCATGCACGTCGGGTTCGACGAGGGCACGCTGAACTCGGACTCCATCATGCTGCTCCACACGGGCAGCGGCCGCCCGGTGCTGATCAGCATCCCGCGTGACTCCTACGTGGACATTCCCGGTTACGGCTGGAACAAAATTAATGCGGCGCTGGCCTACGGCGGGGCGAGCTTGCTGATCCGGACGGTCGAGAACGTCACCGGGCTGAAGATCGACCATTACATGGGGATCGGCTTCGGCGGGCTGGTCGCCGTGGTGAACAAGGTCGGCGGCGTGCCGATCTGCCTTACGACCGCGCTCAACGACTCCTACTCCGGGGTACACCTGTCCGCCGGGTGCCACAACCTCAACGGGGATCAGGCGCTGGCCTTCGTCCGCGACCGGCACTCGTTTGCCACCGAGGACCTGCAGCGGATACAGGACCAGCGCGCGTTCTTGTCCGCCCTGCTGAAGAAGGCCACCTCGCCCGGCGTGTACCTGAACCCGTTCACGGCGCTGCCGTTCGGGTCGACCGCCGCGAGCTCCATGTCGGTCGACACCGGCACGAGCCTGCTCGACCTGGTGCACGCGGCGTCCGCGCTGCGCGACCCGGAGACGGGAACTGTACCGATCGCCGACAACAACTACTACACGAGCGCCGGCGACACAGTCCTGTGGAACAAGACCCAGGCGACCGAGTTGTTCAACGCGCTGAAGAACGGTTCCGCCATCCCGGCGGGCTTGCTGTCCGGCACGACCGTCGGCTGACAGCTCGCCGCGCGGGTCCGGCGACCCAGCTGCAGGCCCACATCCGCTAAGCCCGGCCGCGTGCTGACCTTGCGCTTGGCTGGAGGCCCGAGTATTCATCAAATTATATTGATGTATATTGGGGCCGATGGTCTCTTGGAGCGTGTCCGGACCGCCGCCGTTTGTCCGGCTGGCCGGGCACCCGCTGCGCTGGCGGCTGCTGGGTGAGCTGGCGCGCAGCGACCGTCGCGTGCGGGAGCTGGCGGCGTTGGTGGACCAGCCGCAGAACCTGGTCTCCTACCATCTGGGCAGGCTCCGGGAGGGCCGTCTGGTGCGGACCCGGCGCAGCACCTTCGATGGCCGCGACGCCTACTACTGCCTGGATCTGGAGTATTGCGCTGAGGCGCTCGCCGGGGCGGGTCTGGCGTTGCACCCGGGCCTGCGACTGGCGCCCGGCCCGGCCGCCGCTCCGGTGCGCCGTTGCCGGGTGTTGTTCTTGTGTACCGGCAACAGTGCCCGTTCTCCAGCTGCTGAGGCGTTGCTGCGGCACCGGGCGCCGCGGATCGAGGTGGCCAGCGCGGGAAACCGTCCCAAGCCGCTGCACCCGAACACGGTGCGCGTGCTCCACCGGCGCGGGATCGAGCTGGCAGGCCGGGCGCCGCGGCATCTGAGCGAGATGGAGAACCGGCACTTCGACTACGTGATCACGTTGTGTGACCGGGTGCGGGAGGTGTGCCCGGAGTTTCCCGGCCAGGCCGTCCAGGTGCACTGGAGCATTCCCGATCCCGCCGCCGCGACCGGTGGCAACCAGGACACTTATCCGGCGTTCGAGGGCATGGCCGCCGAACTGGAGACCCGGATCGGGTTCCTGCTCGCGGCCATCGGCGCGCCGCCCGCGCATGCATCCCTTCAGGAGGTGCGATGAGCAGCCCAGGTCAGATCGTCAACGTCCTCTTGATCGAGGACCCGGCCGGGAATGTGGTCGAGTTGTTCGAACCCGCCTCTTAGGCCGGGCCGTGAACCCGGCCGCGCCCGGGGAAGAAGGCCCCCCGCCACCCCAGGCCAGTACCAGCCGCCGCCCTCGACCGGCGGACCGGCGAATGCGCCGACGGACATCGCGATCCGGCGCAGCCACACGCGATGCCGTGGAGAGTCCCTCCGATACCGGGCGCGTGTCCTTGGTCACGATCTTGCGGGAGTGGGGGCGGCTCGGCTGCATCGGGTTCGGCGGCCCCCCAACTCACATAAAGCTGTTGCGCGAGTTGTGCGTGGAACGCCGCAGGTGGCTAGGTGCGCAGGAGTTCGAGGACGCAATCGCGGCCTGCAACCTGCTGCCTGGCCCAGCGTCGACCCAGCTCGCGATCTACTGTGCGTGGCGGCTTCGCGGCCGTCCCGGCGCGCTGGTCGGCGGCGCCGCGTTCATCGTCCCCGGCCTGATCGTCATCCTGGCCCTGGCCGCGCTGTTCCTCGAAACCTCCCCGCCGCTGTGGGTACTGGGCGCCGGCGCCGGCGCCGGCGCTGCGGTGCCTGCTGTCGCTATGCACGCTGGTGTCGGCCTGACCGGCGCGAGCTGGCAGCGCCGCAGGCTGGCGGCGCGCTGGCTGTGCTACCTGGCCGCGGGGGCCGCCTCGGCCGCGACGATCGGTGTCTGGCTGGTGCTGGTGATCCTGGGCTGCGGAGTGATCGAGCTGACGATGCAGCTCGCGTCTGACCGCCGCCAGGCCGACAAGCTGCCCGGCATCATGGCAGCCCCGGTCCTGGCGGCGGGCGCGATTGGCGGCGGGGTGCTGCTGTCGGTGGCCTGGGTTGCGTTCAAGGTCGGCGGGCTGTCGTTCGGCGGCGGGTTCGTCATCATCCCGCTGATGCAGTCCGACGCGGTCGGCCACTACCACTGGATGACCGGCGCGCAGTTCCTCAATGCCGTTGCCCTGGGCCAGATCACCCCCGGCCCGGTAGTGCAGACCGTCGCCGTCGTCGGGTACGCCGCCGCTGGCGTGGCCGGCGGCATCCTCGCCGCGGTGGTGGCATTCAGCCCGTCGTTCGCGTTCGTGCTGCTCGGCGGGCCGCGGTTCGACCAGATCCGGGGTAACCGGACGGCCCGGGCCTTCCTCGACGGCGCCGGTCCCGCCGCCATCGGCGCCATCTTCGGCTCAGCCATTCCGCTGACCCGGGCGCTCACCCACGACTGGCAGTACGCCGTCCTGGCTGGCGCGCTGATCCTGCTCCTGGCGCTGCGCCGGGGCGTCGTCCTCACCTTGCTGTGCGCGGCCGCGGTCGGTGTCGTCGTCGCGCTGGCCGGCGTCCAGGTGCGCTTAGCCTGTTCGAACCTCCTGGCCGAGGACGGCGTCTCAGCCAATCTTGACCGCTGCAGGTGAGGCCGGTTCGTCGGGGACGTGGCGCCCGGCCCGGCAGGAGGGTGAGCCGCCCGGCGGGGCGGGGGGTGTGGCCGCTGTACGCTCGGCGGAATGAGGCGGAGCGCGGATCGCATCCTCACCACGCATGTCGGCAGCCTGCCGCGGCCCGAACGCCTGCTCGACCGGATGAAGAGCGGTGATTCCGGCCGCGAGACGGACAGCGCGATCGCGGAAGCCGTGGCCGCGGCCGTGGACCAGCAGGTGGCGCACGGCGTCGACGTCGTGACCGACGGGGAACAGGCAAAGACGGGTTTCTTCGCCTATATCGGCGAGCGGCTGACCGGGTTCGAGCCGCGCCCGGGCGCCCGCGGCGAGCTGTGGGCTCTGGAGATCAGCGCGTTCCCGGAGTACTACGCCGGCTACTTCGGCCGGGCCATGGTGGGCGGATCGGTAGTGACCCCGCAGCCGCTGGTCTGCACCGGCCCGGTCAGCTACCGGGGACATGACGCGATCGTCCGGGATGTCACGAACCTGAAGGCCGCGCTGCGGCGGCATCCCGGCGCCGAGGCATTCCTGCCCGCCACGGCGCCCAGTGGCCTGGGCATCATGACCGGCAGCGCCGAGACCGCGAACGAGTACTACCCCTCCTATGCGGACTACCTGTTCGCGGTGGCCGACGCCCTGGCCGAGGAGTACCGCGCGATCGTGGACGCTGGTTTCCTGCTCCAGGTCGACGACCCGGCCCTGACCGACGTCCTCGGCGACGCCGCGCTGGACCGCAGCGAAGCCGGCGAACGCGCGGACTTGTTCGTGGAGGCGACCAACCGGGCGCTGCGCGGCCTACCGCCAGACCGGGTCCGGTTCCACACCTGTTACGGCATCAACGAGGGCCCGCGCGTGCACGATGTGGGCCTGGCCGAGGTGATCCCGTGGATGCTCAAGGTCCATGCGACCGCCCTGTCGTTCGAGGGCGCCAACGCCCGCCACGAGCATGAATATCACGCCTGGGAGAGGGTGCGGTTGCCCGCCGACCGGGTGCTGCTGCCCGGGGTGATCACGCATGCCAGCAACATTGTCGAGCACCCGGAGCTGATCGCCGAGCGGATCCTGCGCTACGCCGCGATCGCGGGCCGGGAGAACGTCATCGCCAGCGCGGACTGCGGCTTCTCCTCTCAGGCCACCTACCGGCCCGAGGTCGACCCCCGGGTGATGTGGGCCAAGTTCGACGCGATGAGCGAGGGCGCCCGGCTCGCATCGCAACGGCTCTGGCCCTGAACACGTCCGCCGCGGGCCGGCTGGCCACCCAGCGCGGCGGGCTGATCGTGACGTCTCGGCCAGCTCAAGGTCAACCACCTGCACGCGGCGGACCTGGCTAGGCTTCTCGTGATCGCCGACATGGCCGACGTCTGCGGCGCGCTCCTCGGGCGTCCGGCGGCCTGATAAGCGGCAGCAAGATTGCCGCGGCAGGTCTGGGTATCCGGGCGGGCCTGGCCCAGGACCCGTGCAGCGTCGTCGGCCGTCCGCTCGTACGGGGCAACGCACATTAGGCGCGCGGAGCGTACTCGATCGAATCGAACGGCCAGTCGCGTTCCAGCCACGCGACGACCGCGTCGTGGACGGCCGGGTCGAGCGCGGCGCGGTCGGCGCGCACCCAGGATTTGACGGACGCGTGCAGGCGGCGTTCACCGTCATCTGGTCCCTGGCTGCCTCGCGGGTAGATGTAAACGCAGCCGATGACGTCGCCGGTGACGTCGCTGAGCACGGTGTAGGTGAACCCGCGGCGCTCAGCGAAATCCCGGGCGTGCCGCTGCAGGTCGCGGAGATTGTCAGTGAGGGACATCTCGTGTGGCCAGTTGCTCCCGCCGAACCCCGGCGTCGCTCGGATGTGATCGATGCTGGACGTCCAGGCAGCGTAATCGGCCTCGTTGTGCTGCGGACCGAGCGGGACCAGCCGGAAGTCCCTTGCTATGAGCGCCTCAGGGACCACGAAGTCTTCCGGAACGAACAGCTTGTCGCCCATCCGGTGATGCTAACCCGGCTGCGACAGCAGTCGCTTCGGTGGTCCGCCCGCAACCCACGGTGACCAGCTCAGCGCGAGATCCTCACCTGCATCCCGACGGCGCCAGGGGGGTGGCAGGGGTCAGGCGCGCCGCAATGGTCATCTTGTCGCGGCTGGTTCGATGCGGACTTTGGCTCGCGCTGGCCCCGGTGCGAGATAACGCGGACGAGTATGCATGCAGCGCAGATCGGGGTAATCTGCGCGCAGTTCGCGATGGCAAGCGCCGCCGGCGATGAATCCTGGGCATGGTCGGAGTCTCAACTGGTGCCTCGCCGCCAGAAAGGAAGGCGCGATGGGAAAGCTCATCGTGACCGAGTTCGTGACCCTGGACGGGGTCGCTCAGGCGCCGGGGGGACCTGACGAGGACCGCGACGGCGGCTTCGCGCACGGCGGATGGCAGGCGCCACTGCTGGACCGGCAGGCCGGCGGCGTTGTCTTCGAGCAGGCCAGGAACATGGACGCCCTGCTTCTGGGCCGGCGGACCTACGAGATCTTCGCCGGTTACTGGCCGAGCGCTGCAGAGGAGATCCCGTTCGCCGGCTTGCTCAACCGCGTCCCCAAGTACGTGGCCAGCCGCACGCTGGCCGACCCTCTGGCCTGGCGCGGCTCGACCGTTCTGGCCGAGTCCATCGCCGAGAGCGTCACCTCCCTCAAGGAGCGCCACGATGAACTCCACGTCATCGGCAGCCTCAACCTGGTGCAGTCACTGCTGCGCTTCGGCCTCGTCGACCGGCTGAACCTGTGGCTGTACCCGCTGCTGCTCGGCAGCGGCAAGAAGGTGTTCGCCGACGGGACGGTGCCCGCCGCGCTGCGCCTGACCGAATCGGTGACCTATACCAACGGCACCCTCCACCTCGGCTACGAGACCGCCGGCGCGCCCAGTTACGGCAACCTCGCCATCTGAGCGGAAGACCACGCTCCTGCATGAGGGGTGGTGTCTCCGCGGCCGCTCCCGCCCGGCTCGCGTGATTCATCCTCAGATAGGGCGGCCAGCACGCTGGGATCTGTCGCGCATAGATTGTTCTGTTAAGCGCCGACACGAGCGGAGGAGTGATGCCACAGCAGCGCCAGTTTCCGCAGGGAAGCCGGGTGGATGACCTGGATCTGTCGGGGGTACACCTGCACGGCACCAACCTCGAAGGTGCCAGGCTGACCGAGACCTACCTCATGGGCGCCGACATCTCCGGAGATATCGAGGGACTGAGGCTGAATGGAGTCGAGATTGAGCCTCTGGTCCGGGCCGAGCTCGACCGCCTGTACCCGGATCGCGTCAAGCTCCGCGCACGCGATGTCGCCGGCCTGCGCGGGGCATGGTCGATGGTCGAGCGGCTGTGGGCCGCGACGACCGAGCGGGCGCTGCGCCTGCCCGAGGCCACTCAGCGCGAGCGGGTCGGTGGCGAGTGGAGCATCGTCGAGACGCTGCGGCACCTGGTCTTCGCGACCGACTGCTGGCTGTTCCGGGCGGTCAGGCTCGAACCGAGTCCGTACCACCCGTGGGGCCTCCCCTGGTCGGGTGCCGGCCCGGAGTTCACCCATGCGGTTGGCGTGGACCCATCGGCCTCGCCGAGCCTGCAGGAGGTCATGCCGGTGCGGCGCCACCACCAGCAGGCTGTGCGTGAGACGCTCGGGAGCCTCACCGATGCCGGGCTCGCCGAGGTCCGCGCGGCCCCCGACTCTCCCGGCCACCCTACTGGCGAGCACTCCGTTCTCCAGTGCCTCCACGTCCTGCTGAACGAGGAGTGGGAGCACCATCGCTACACCGTGCGCGACCTCGACGTCCTCGACCCGGCCGGGGCCTCGGGTTCCTGACGGCCCTCGCCGCTACACATCGGGACCATCGGGGTGCCGTTGAATTCCGGCCCCTGACGTTCCCGGGGAGCGCGGATCGGGCGATCCCGGTATTCGGTCCCGGGCTATCGGCTCCTTGCTTGCCATCTGTATCATCGACAGGCCAGTGCCCTCGCGGCCACTTCGAGCCGGGATCGGCACCGAACCGGTCATCAGCGCTGCGGCGCGTCCCGGCCGGGGTCGCTGCGCTGGTCGTTCAGATGCCCTCGAGCGCCTCCCGAGCCGCTCGGTGGCCGGCCTCGACGGCTCCTTCCATGTACCCGCTCCAAGCGTTGGCAGTCTCGGTCGCGGCCCACTTGATCGGGCCGATCGGCTTGGTCAGTGCGGCGCCGAAGTGGAGCAGGCCGCACGGTCCCAAGTTCGAGTTGTAGCAGCCCCGGATCCATTCGCGGTCGGCCCAACCGCGCTCGACGATGCGTTGCGGCTCGGCGGCCCGCCGACCGAAGTGACGCCCGAGTTCGGCGCGCAGGGCACTGTGCCGCTGTTCGGTCGGCCACCGCCCGGCTACTCGTGCCGACTCCCCCTCCAAGAAGGCGAGGATGATGCCGGGTCCGCCCGCCTCGTCGGGCAGGCAGCTGTCGTTGGACATCCGGGCCGGCCCCACCTCGGAGATGAGTTGCGCGTTCAAGCCGTCGGCGCGCCAGAAAGGCTCGTCGTAGATCGCGAACATCTTGTGCGCCGAGGCGTTCGGCATCCGCTGGGTTAGCTGGTCGCGGACTCCGGGCAGCGGGGGATCGTACATGATCCGTCCCGCCAGCGCGGGCGCCAAGGCCACGATGACCTGGCGTCCGGCGGCGACCAGGCCACCGCGGCAGGTGACGATGACATGGCCGCCGCCGTAGTCGATCGTGAGAACAGGCGAGTCGAGGACAATGCGGTCTCCCAGTGCTGCGGCCAGCCGGAGCGGGATCTGCGAGGTCCCGCCGACGAAACGCTTGGTCTGCGCCCCGCCCTCGGACTCCGCCAGCAGATCCGCGGTCACCCCGCAGACCGCCACGTTGAACAGCAGGCACAGCAACGACACCTCCACCGTGGGGACCGCCAGAATCCCCACCGTGCAGATATCCAGCAACGCGCGCGCCACCGGGGACAGACCCTGGCTGTCATACCATTGGCCCACGGTGACCCGGTCCCAGGCATCGGCTTCCGGCGCAAGCCAGGGCGTGCTGACGGGCACGGTCTCCGCCATCTGATCGAGCGTGCGGAGCACACGCTCGACCCCGCGCAGCTCGTCGGCGTACTTGGCGCGGAAGACCTGCTCCCGCAGTACCTCACCGGCGAACTCGTACGACGTCTCGCCCTCCTCGAACTGCGGATAGATCCCGACCCCGAGCTCGGCGGCCAGCGCCTCCATCCGGTGATGCGCGTCGCCGATCCACTGGGCACCAAGTTCCAGGGGCACCCCCCCGACATCTTCGGTCAGGATACGGCCGCCGACCCGCCGGTCAGCCTCCAAGATCAGCGGCTCGTACCCGGCGGCGAGCACGTCGCGCGCGGCGGTGAGGCCCGACAACCCGGCTCCGACGACGATCACATCAGCTTCGCGCGCCATGGCCTCTCCCCAGGTCCGTGCCCAAGTTGCTTGGCCCGATATGCCGTTACGACTCAAAACCTAACCCACGCGGCCTCCCATGCCCAGCCACAGATCGCGGCGCCGGCGGCCGCGCTCACGCAGGGGCCGGTTGACGGCGAGGCGGTCCGGCTGTACCGGGGGCACGCGGCCGCCGTGCTGGACCGGCCGCGGGCCGACAGCCGACAGGCCGGCTACCTGCGACCGGCCTGGACTGGCTGGAGGGAGCCCTCCAGCCGTATAAGCGGGCGGCATCACGGCGGCGGCGCCCGACAGCCCGGGGAGGACCGACAGCATCGGCGACCAGGCTGCACCCTGGATTGATGGTGTCTGCGCCTGCTGTGGCGGTATGGGCACGAGAGCCCGGCCGGTCACTCCGCTGGGCGGATGGCGGTTTCGGCCTGCACCGCCGCCGGTTCCACGGCCGGGCGCGCAGCGGCGGCGCGCGCCGGTCGCGGGTACAGCGGCCCGCGCCGCAGCAGCGTCCCGCACACCACGGCGCCGAACGCGAAGATGGCCGCCGTCCACCAGAACCCGGCGATGTAGCCGTGCACGAGCGACTGTTGGACGAGCGCCGGACTGGGATGGCCGGCGACGACGGTGCGGGGGTTCAAGTGGGACGCCAGGAAGCTCGCGGTGGCACTGGCCACCAGCGTATTCAGCAGCGCAGTGCCGATCGACCCGCCGAGCTGCTGGCCGACGCTGACCGTCGCCGACGCCACGCCCGCGTCGTGGGGCGCGACGCCGTAGGTGCCGGTGTTCACCGCTGGCGCGATCACCAGCCCGAGGCCGAGCGCGGTCACCACCAGCGGCCCGACGATGGCCGGGGCGTACCCGGAACGGACACCGATCCCGGTCAGCCACACCATGCCAGCCGCCGCGATCAGCATGCCGAGCGCGATCAGCGGTTTGGGGCCGGTCCGTGGCATCAGCACGATCTGCCCGGTGATGCCGGTGACCATCAGCGTGGCAACCATCGGCAGGTACGCCAAGCCGGTGACGACCGGCGAGTACCCGAGGGTGGTCTGCAGGTA